>NZ_JAWOTI010000007.1:180690-218447 GCF_033338775.1 Vibrio sp. Vb1018 | reverse complement strand
TTAAAATACAAAACGCCCGATGAAGTACATCGAGCGTTTTAGTTAAAAAGTGTCAACCCATATCAGGACGGGTCAAGAAAGCTTGAACTTACAGGCTCATTTCACCACGCAGTACTTGTTGCATTCTCTCTTTTACTTCTTCGTAAGAAAGGTTTTGGCTTAGAAGGTAGTGTAGTTTTGCCAGCGCCGCTTCGGGCGTCATGTCAAAGCCACTGATAACACCAGAGTCTGCGAGAGCACAACCTGTGGCATATCCGCCCATATTCACTTTACCTGCCAAACACTGAGTTAGGTTTACGACAATAACGCCGCGCTCAGAGGCTTCTTTCAGGTGACCAAGCAGCTCAGGGTTCTGAGGAGCATTACCGACACCAAAAGTCAGAAGAATCATCGCATTCACGGGCTGACGAAGCGTGTTGCGGATAACTTCGTGTGAAATACCAGGGTACATGGTGATCACACCGATTGGTTGTGGCGTGATGTTGTGAACCTTAAACTCGCCTTCTGGTTGTGCACCAACGGTTATGCTGTTGCTAACTTGAATATTGATCCCAGCTTCCAATAGTGGAGGAAGGTTTGGTGAAGTAAAGGCATTAAAACCGTCTGCATGAGATTTTGTGCTGCGGTTACCACGCATCAATTGATTATTGAAGAACAAAGTTACTTCGTTGATCGGGTAGTTTGCCGCAATATGTAGCGCGTTTAATAGGTTTGCTTGGCCGTCAGAACGCAGCTCTGCGAGAGGGATTTGTGAACCCGTTACAATCACTGGCTTACCAAGGTTTTCAAGCATGAAAGACAATGCGGACGCTGTGTACGCCATGGTGTCAGTACCATGTAGGATAACGAAACCATCGTATTTGTCATAGTTGTCACGAATATCATTCGCAATCTGCTGCCAGTCAGCAGGTGTCATATCTGATGAGTCAATCAGAGGGTCGTATTCGTGGATGGTGTAATCCGGCATTTCAGGACGATGGAATTCGGGCATGCTTGCTAATTGCTTTTCCATAAAGCCAGCAACAGGCACATAGCCGTGGTCGGATTTTTGCATTCCGATGGTACCACCGGTGTAAGCGATGTAGATGTGTTTTCTAGTCATCGTTTTTTCTTTCGTGTAGGGGAACAGAGGCGGGGATTATATACCTAAATAACCTTGAGATGCGAGGCTATACGCACAGCATCAGAAAGTCATCTGAGGAGATGCAAAGCCTAATAAAAAGGGCACTTCAAGTAGAAGTGCCCTTTGTAATATTGATGGAAAAACTACTGCACTTGGCAGTTCAAACAAAATGCGTATTGACCTTTAGGATCGTTGAAGCTTTGGAGCAAGCTTGCGTCTTGTTCGAATTGTTGAGCTACGGGTTGAAGACTTTTTGGTAGCAAGCTTGTTGCATCAATACCTAGAGAGACTTTCACCTGTTTCATAAACTCTTGTAGAAATAGTTCAGTAGGTGAAAGAGGCTCTTCTACCCAGTAAATGCCGTAATCGGTTACGTTCGCTAGTTTCGCCGCTAGCTCTACAGCATCATCAAAGTCACCCATTTGATCGACAAGACCAAAGGATAGTGCATCTTGGCCAGTCCAAACTCGACCTTGAGCAACTTTGTCAACTTCCTCTAGAGACATATCGCGATTCTCGCCAACTAGAGAAATAAAGCGCTTGTAACCGTGCTCGATACCTAATTGGAACACTTGAGACGCGCCCTCAGAAAGGCCAGTGGTAATACCGTCACCTGAGAACGGCGATGTGCCAACGCCATCAGTGTTAATACCTAACTTGCTAAAGCCTTTTTCAAACGTGGTGATGACACTAAATATACCAATGGAGCCCGTCAGGGTTGTTGGCTGAGCAACGATTTTGTCTGCGCTCATTGAAATCCAATAACCACCAGAAGCGGCCAAACTCGACATGGATACAACAACCGGCTTACCTGCTTGCTTCAGAGCTTCTACTTCGTTACGAATCACTTCAGAAGCAAAGGCACTGCCTCCTGGACTATCTACTCGTAACACGACCGCTTTCACTTTTTCATCATTGCGTGCTTGACGCAGCAAGCTTGCGACCGTGTCACCACCAACAGTTCCGCGAGGTTGTTGACCGTCCATAATCGCGCCACTTGCTAGAACAACGGCGATGTCGTGCTGAGGTAGTGTGTAATCGGGACGAATCGTTGCAAGGTAGTCGTAGTAACCAATCGCGTTGTAGCTGTCTTTGCCGTCACTACCAAACTGTTTTGCAAATAGAGTGCGAATGTCTTGGCGTGTCGCAAGTTCATCCACTAGCCCCAGTTTGACTGCGAGCTGAGCAATATCGCCATTTACAGACTTCATCTCGTTAATCAGCTCATCCATGGTTGGATTAAGCACTTTCGCATCAATGTTTCGGTTTGTTGTTACGTCATCAACAAAAGCACTCCATAATTGAGTAACCCAACGTGTTGCTGACTCTTTCGCCGCATCGGACATGTCATCACGAATAAACGGTTCGATAGCGGATTTATAAGTACCTACGCGAAAAACATGAGTAGAAACGTCAAGCTTTTCAAGTAACGTTTTGTAGTACATTGAGTAAGCGCTGTAACCTTTAATCAATACACCACCATCAGGTGCCAGATAAACTTTATCGGCGTAACTTGCCAAGTAATATTGGCTTTGGTTGTAGAAATCACCTACGGCGTAAACGGGTTTGCCTGACGCTTTAAATTCGTTCAACGCTTTCGCGATGTAACGTAGTTTCGTGAGATTTGTTTCTGGCATGTCTCGCAGTGCTAGCACTAATCCAGACACTTTAGGATCGTCTTTCGCGTAGCGAATAGTATCAACGATATCGAAAAGGACGTTTTCTTTCGGTAGCTCATTACCCAAAAGGGAACCAGCAAAAGAGTCCATTGGGTTTACATAACGTCTTTGTTCGACAATTGGGCCTGAAAGGTTCATCACCAATGCCGATTCTTTTTCGACGACAGGTTGACCGTCTCCGGTATAAGTAAAGGCAAAGTAGAAAACGGCAATCATCAGCAAGAAAATTAGGTTTGCCAGTGCGAGTCTGATGAAAGTGATACTTTTCCATATCCCTTTAAATATCAAACCAATAAATTTGAAGAGTTTTTTCATCTTGTCTCCATAACGAGATAGTTACGCCGAGTCTAACAAAGTATGGGTTCTTATCTCTAAGATCTCAAAAGATAACATTTTTTTAGCTTATCACGACCACTCAACAATTGGCATATTTTCACACGAGATTGATCGGTGTTACAAAAATGTAAACGCTTGTTTGATTTTTTGGTTGAGCAGGCTTAATCTGGTCAGACCATGATAATAACAATGGATGTTAAGTGATGTCTGCCATGTACCCAAACCTATTAAAGCCACTGGATCTCGGTTTCACACAATTACGAAACCGAGTTCTGATGGGATCAATGCACACGGGCTTAGAAGAGCACAAAGAAGGATTACAGAAGCTCGCTGCTTTTTATGAAGAACGCGCGAAAGGCGGTGTCGGACTGATTGTAACCGGAGGTTTTTCTCCTAACTTACGCGGTCGTTTACACCCGTTGAGTGCTGAATTCAGCAAGCCAAAACATGCTAAAGCCCATAAAGTTGTGACAGAAGCGGTGCACAAGCACGGTGGTAAAATTGCGTTGCAAATTCTCCATGCTGGGCGTTATGCAATGCATCCATTCTCGCAAAGTGCATCTGGCATTAAAGCGCCGATTGCAAAGTTTGCTCCGAGTGAAATGAGCGACCGCCAGATAAAGAAAACCATCGACGCGTTTGCTAATAGTGCGGAGTTAGCACAGCTTGCTGGTTATGATGGCGTCGAGTTAATGGGCTCGGAAGGTTACTTGATAAACCAATTCTTATGTAAACGTACTAATATGCGTTACGACGAATGGGGTGGCAGCTATAAAAAACGTATGCGTTTTCCGCTAGAAATTGTTAAAGCGGTACGCAAGGCGGTGGGTGACAAGTTCATCATCATCTTCCGTCTTTCTATGCTGGATCTTGTCGAGCAGGGCAGCACTTTTGAAGACGTTATCGAATTGGCGAAAGCACTTGAAGAGGCTGGCGTCACGATTATTAATACGGGTATCGGTTGGCATGAGGCTCGAATTCCGACCATTGCGACTCAAGTACCACGTGGTGCGTTTACATGGGTTACGGAAAAAGTTAAACCTCACGTTTCGGTTCCTATTATCACTTGCAACCGTATAAATACGCCAGATGAAGCAGAACGCATTTTATCTTCAGGTCATGCCGACATGGTTTCGATGGCGCGCCCATTCTTGGCCGATCCTTACTTTGTTGCTAAAGCCGAACAGGAAAAAGCGCAGCTTATTAATACGTGTATTGGTTGTAATCAGGCGTGTCTAGATAACGTGTTTAAAGGTAAGCGCGCCAGTTGCTTAGTGAACCCTCTAGCGTGCTATGAAACCGAAATTGTTGTTGAACCAGCCTTTAAGAAGAAAAACATTGCAGTTGTTGGTGCTGGCCCTGCGGGCTTGGCTTGTGCGACCACACTGGCTGAACGTGGCCATAAGGTTGATTTGTTCGAAAAGAACGACCGCATCGGTGGTCAGTTCCGTCTTGCGATGCAGATCCCTGGTAAGGAAGAGTTTCGAGAGACGATACGATATTTCGCTAACCGTATTGATGAAACAGGCGTGAATCTGCACTTATCGACGGAAGCGAACTATGACTTACTCACAGAGTACGATGAGATAGTGATGGCATCGGGTGTTGAGCCACGTAAAGTCAATATTGATGGAATTGATAACCCAGAGAAAGTCGTCGACTATCAAACTCTCATTCGAGACAAAACGCCAGTCGGTGAGAAAGTGGCTATCGTTGGTGCTGGTGGCATTGGCGTAGATGTCGCGACCATGCTCACAGAGCCAGTTGGACAAACGTTGGATGACTGGTTGCATGAATGGGGAATCGACAAGGAGATGTCTCAGCCGGGTGGTTTATACCCTTACCCTGATGCGGTTAGCGATAAAGAAGTCTGGGTACTTCAGCGTCGTAAAGGTCGTGTAGGTAAAGGTCCGGGTAAAACGACAGGTTGGATCCATAAACGTACCCTTGAAAAACGGGGCGTACATTTAGTCGGTGGTGTGTCTTACGATAAAATTGATGATCAAGGTTTGCACATTCATGTAGATGGAAAAGAACAATTATTGAACGCGGACAAAGTCGTCATTTGTGCGGGGCAAGAGTCTGTTCGTCCATTTGAAGATAAATGGTCTGAACTCGGAGAGAAGATTCATATCATTGGCGGAGCTGACCATGCGGGTGAACTTGATGCTGTGCGTGCGATTCGTCAAGGTGTTAAATTGGCGGTAAAACTCTAGCCTTTTAATGTGTGTTTACCATAAAAGCTGCGCTTTGAGCGCAGCTTTTTTGTATAGAACTAGTCACTGATATCTGGCAGTTGTTTGGCCATTACCACGCCAGCAAAAGTAATAAAAGAGAACACTAACACCACAGCTGAAAGGCTCAAGAAGTTCGACATAACACCAAGAGAGCTCATTAGAAGCAGCATTATCCCAACCACTGTGTTACTCACGGCTACATAGCTCGTCCGTTTGTCACCTTCTGCGATATCAACTAAATAGGTTTTTCGTCCGACTCGTATTCCGTCGTGGGCAATACAAACACAAAAGTAAAGCAGAGGAATCACGAATAGGAAGCTTTGGCTAGCGGTGACCCATGTATCGTAAATAAATAACACAACACCAAGTAGCGCGCTCATCATTGCGCCTATGACCATCACACTGCGGCTGGAGCGATCGGACATTCTTCCCCAGAAAGGACCTGACACAAAGGAGGCTAAGCCACTCGCAAACATAAAGAGAGCTAGCACCCAGAGCTGTCCACCCAGAGATTGCTGTGCCAGCACAACGTAGTACGGTGCACTCAGCGCAGAACATAAAAATAGTGTCCGCGTGATAACGAATCGACGAAAGGTCACGTCTGTCTTAAGTAACGCGAGTTGTTTAAATGCTTCGAGGACGCCATTTCGACCACCGTCTACCTCACCGGCATACTCATTAATTCGCGCATAGACGAATGCCGCGATGAGCCATATGACGCCCGCTAAGCCTAAACTCAGACCGTAAAAGCGCTCTGTCGGCTCTACGTCCCATAACCAGGCTAGTGCCAGAAGGCTCGCGAAAAGCAGCGTAACCAGGCCAGCAGCGCTTGAAGACCAGCCGTTGACTTGACCTCGTTGGTTTTTAGGGATGGTTTTGCCCAATACATCTTTTGATGCGACGGAATTTAAACCGCGTGAGAGGCTGAAGATCACAAGGCATGCAATCACACCATAACCCGCAGCTGCTCCTGTTAGAGTTAATGCGACCAATCCGATTGCAAATATGGAAAGAGCCTGCAAGATACTGCCAATTACCCAGACCCATTTTCTTACTGGAATGCGTCGGATGTAGTGCGCGATGCTAAGTTGTGGGATAAGGGATCCTGACTCACGAATAGGAACCAGCCAACCAATTAAGTAAACCGGAGCCCCGAGACTTTGTAGTATCCACGGCAACGTGACTTTAGGATTGATTAACGCATCGCCGACTTTCGTTAAAAACTGAGCGAGAATGATTTTAAGAAAGTTGCCGGGAACTTGATGACAAGCTGATTCAGGAATCGCCTTACAGGCACGGGCATCTTCGTCATTAACGATCTTTTCGTAAATGCTGTTTTGTTTGTCCTTGTTCATCAACCTGCCTATGTTCAACTTATTCATTTCGCGAATAAATTAACATTAAACCCAGATTGATGTTAAGTGAAGCACGTTATCAAGCCCACAGAAAACCGGTTGTTATTCGCAGGAGCAGATTGTGCTAAAGTGGCGTAAACAAAATAACAACGATATTCAATAAGGATTCTTTCATGGACGCTCTCGATCTTTTGCTCAATCGCCGATCTATCGCGAAGTTATCCGCGCCTGCACCAGAAGGTAAAGCTCTTGAGAACATCATTCGTGCTGGCCTTCGTGCGCCTGACCATGCGGGATTAACCCCTTGGCGTTTCGTTATCGCACAGGGCGATGGTTTGAAAAAACTGTCAGATATCTTGGTAAAAGCGGCAGAAGCTGAAAATAGTGATGAAGCGGTGGTCGAAAAGGTAAAGAATGCCCCATTTCGCGCACCAATGGTGATCACGGTGATTGCTAAAGTAACAGAACATGAGAAAGTACCAGCACTAGAGCAACACTTATCTGCGGGATGCGCTGTACAAGCGATGCAAATGGCAGCCGTAGCGCAAGGCTTTCAAGGGTTTTGGCGCTCAGGTAAGTGGATGTTCCATCCAGAAGTTCATCAAGCATTTGGTTTAGAAGGTGACGATGAGATTGTTGGTTTCTTGTACTTAGGCACGCCTGGTTGTACACCGATGAAAGTTCCTGAGCGTGACCTTTCTCAGTTTGTTGAATTTCTATAACTGAAAACTTAAATAAACTGACTGTTTATTTATACAGTTTTTCTTGATTTATTAGGGCTACATTCGTTAATGTGGCCCTAATTATATTTATTTCCAAAACGTTATGTCTCGTCTGTTTATTGCTGAAAAACCAAGTTTAGGCCGTGCGATTGCCGCTGCACTGCCAAACCCTCAAAAGAAAGATCAAGGATTCATCCGCTGTGGGAACGGGGATATCGTTACTTGGTGTATCGGCCACTTACTCGAACAGGTCGAACCCGACGCTTACGATGAGCGTTACAAAAAGTGGAATATGGCAGATTTACCAATTGTTCCGCAGCAATGGCAGCTCAGACCGAGGAAAAGCGCAAGTAAGCAATTAACAGTGATTCGTAAATTGCTCAAAGAAGCTAAAGAAGTCATTCATGCAGGAGACCCAGATCGAGAGGGTCAGCTGTTAGTTGATGAAGTTCTGGACTATTGCAAGTTATCTAAAACCAAGAAGGAATCCACACAGCGTTTGCTGATTTCCGACTTGAACTTACCTGCGGTGAAACGCGCACTCAGTTCTATGCGCAGTAATCGCGAGTTTATCCCACTTTCAGTTTCTGCATTGGCTCGCTCTCGGGCTGATTGGTTGTATGGCATGAACATGTCTCGTGCTTATACCTTGCTTGGTCAAAAAGCAGGGTATCAAGGTGTTCTCTCGGTAGGGCGAGTGCAAACGCCAGTTCTTGGCTTAGTGGTGCGTCGTGATGAGGAAATCGAAAACTTTGTCCCGAAGGACTATTTTACCCTAAATGCTCTGATCCCATATCAAGATGCCAATGGTACTTTTGATATTCGTGCTCGTTGGAAGCCAAGTGAGGCATGCAAGCCTTGGCAGGATGAAGAAGGGCGAGTGTTAAACCGTAAGTTAGTGGAAAACGTTGCAAACCGTATTGCAAATCAACTCGCGAAAGTGACGGAGTCGGAACAAAAGCAAACCAAGCAATCAGCACCATTACCTTATTCATTATCTGCTTTACAGATCGATGCAGCGAAGCGCTATGGTATGAGTGCGCAACAAGTACTAGATACTTGTCAGGCATTGTATGAAAAGCACAAGCTGATCACTTACCCGCGTTCAGATTGTCGCTATTTACCGATGGAACACTACTCACAAGCAGGGACGGTGACAACTGCTATTGCGAACAACGCAAAAGAGTTGCAAGGTGCGGTTCAGGGAGCAGACTTAACATTAAAGTCCAAAGCCTGGAACGATAAAAAAGTGGATGCGCACCATGCGATTATCCCTACACCAAAACAAGCTAATGTGAATGCGCTTTCGGGCAATGAGATGAAGGTGTATCAATTGATTGCGCGCCAGTACCTCATGCAGTTCTATCTGGCGGCGGTTTACGCAGAAGCGAAATTGGTTTTCGATATCGCTGGTGGTACGTTTGTCGCGAAAGGTCGTCAGTTAGTTTCGCCGGGTTGGAAAGCGCTAATGGGCAAAACTGACAAGGAAAATGAAGGTATTGATGCTGTGCCACCGCTACCCGAAGGCACCGTGTTAACTTGTCGTGAAGGGGAAATAAAAGACCGAAAAACCGAGCCACCAAAGCATTTTACCGAGGCATCGTTGTTGCAAGCGATGACCGGGATCGCCCGTTACGTTGCGGATAAAGAACTGAAAAAAATCCTTCGTGACACTGATGGGCTAGGCACGGAAGCGACTCGCGCTGGTATTTTGGACACGCTGTTCAAACGCCAACTGCTTACGCGTCAAGGTAAGTCAATTCTCAGTTCTCCTGCGGGAAGAGGTCTCATTCATGCCTTGCCAGAAGATTCAACATACCCTGATATGACGGCTCATTGGGAGCACCAGTTACAAGGTATGGCAGAGAGAAATCAAGCATATCAGCCGTTCATGCAAGCACTGGAACAACGCATTGATAGCTTGATGGCACAAGTAAAAGCAGGCCCTATCCCTGATTCATTACGTCATCTACCCAAGGTGGAACGTCCTGCGTTTAAACGTAAAAAGCGCAGTTATTCAAAGAATGGTGGCGCGACTAAATCTCGTGCAACCAAAGGTAAGCAGGCATAGGACAAGCGCGGTGTAATTAAACACCGCGCATGCTTGAAAATAGATTACTCGAACAGGTCACCGTGGTTTTGGATCGCGCCTCTTACTTCACCTTGAGTTAACACGCGTTTGTCCAGTACCTCTTTCACCTGGTTGCCCAAGTCAACTAATGTATCTCGATTCGCTTGAGTTTGGCGTTTACCAGCACTTCTCAAGCAGTAATTTAGTTCGTGCTCTTCGCTAAAATTAACCAAATCCCTATCTGCTGCCATCGTGCTTTCTCCTTATTTGTTCTACTTTTTCCTAAGTCTGGATTGGATGTAGATAAATTCAAGTTAGATTGCGTGAATTATGCTGGTGGATCACTGATGAACATTATGTTTGCCAACCAAGTCACGATTATGAAGCCTGGCTTTGATGGTATTTGGTTTAGTGATGGTTGTGTCTTAATGCTGCTACCAAGGTAACTCAGTACCATCGTAGTTAATAAATCGACCTGAAAGCTGCGGTGTGCTCAGCTCTATCACGTTCGCTAGGCCTTGCGCGGAGGTTTGCGTATCTATCAAAGCATTTGGCCCGCCCATCGCCGTTTTTACCCAACCAGGGTGAAGCGCTAAAACGGTAAATCCTTCAGGTGTTAAATCATTACTTAAGCTTTTCACAACCGAGTTAAGCGCCGCTTTCGATGAGCGATAAATATAACCGCCACCGGACGTATTTTCGGTCATGCTCCCCACTTTTGATGAGATACAAGCAATCTTTTTTATCTTGCCTTGTTGTAAGCGAGGGTAACAGTGCTCAACCAGTTTTAACGGTGCAATGGTGTTTACTTCGAAGGCTTTACGCCATTCTTCTACGTCAGTGTTTCCAAAGCCATATCCCTTGGGGCCGTAATATCCTGCATTATTGATGAGTAAGTCGATGGCAGGGAGTTTATCGGCAAGCTTAGCGACTTGTTCGTAGTGAGTGACATCCAGTTCGTGCAAAACCAGATTACTGAATTGTGAGGCTAGAGTTTGTAGTTCTGAACTGTTCTCTAAGGAACGGCTAGTAGCATGTACTTGGTGGCCTTGCTTCAGGTACAGCTCAGTTAAGCTAAGGCCAATGCCGCGATTTGCTCCGGTAATAAAGACGGTTTGACTCATACAAACACCTATGTTTTTTTGATTTCAGTTGAAAGTCATTGTGTTAGTTAAGCACAATAAAATCAACCAACCACCACGCACCAACAACAAGAGATGAAAATAGGGACAGGGCACAAAGAGAGCCAAACAGTGCGCCGAGAATAGCAAAGAAAGTAGAATTCATATGTATATTAAATTTAATTGATATTGAAAATCATTATCAATTAAATTGCGTTTTATTCAACCCTTTAAGTTGATACTATTTCGTTACCATTGTTATTAAGAATTTCTCATGCTGCCATTTATCTACCACCCGATTTATTCTCAACTTGAGTTGCCAGAGGGGCATCGTTACCCAATTATGAAATACCAGTACCTCTATGAATCGGTATTGGTGCATATGGAGAAAGATAACTGGAAAGAGCACACGCAGTTTTTCCAGCCCGAAGCATTAACTGTTGGGGAAGTAAAACGTGTTCATGACGAGGAATACGTCGAGTTACTTGTTAGTGGAAACATGCCAGCTGCGAAGATGCGCCGAATAGGTTTTCCTTGGAGTGAGTCTCTCATTACCAGAACGCTAACTTCAGCAGCGGGCACGGCTCTGACCGCAAAAAAGGCACTTGAGTACGGTGTGGCCATTCATTTGAGTGGTGGGTATCACCACGCACACAAAGAGTTTGGGAGTGGTTTTTGTTTATTTAATGACTTAGTGATCGCGGCCAGGCAAGCGCTCGAAGTCGAGCATGTCGATAAAGTATTGATCATTGATAGTGATGTTCACCATGGGGATGGAACAGCAACTTTATGTGACGATGAGCCAGATATCATCACGCTTTCTTTCCACTGTGATAAAAACTTCCCAGCGAGGAAGCCTCAGTCTGACCTCGATGTGCCTATGGTGCGAGGAACAGGTGATGAGGATTTTTTAATGGCGTTTAAAGAAGTGGTCGATATGGCACTTAATCTTCATCGCCCTGATTTGGTTATCTACGATGCTGGTGTCGATATACATCAAGACGATGAGCTTGGATATTTTGATGTGTCGACGCAAGGGATTTTAGAACGTGATAGATTTTTAATGCAAACAGTGAAATCTCGAGGTATCCCTGTCGCAGCTGTCGTTGGAGGTGGATATCGAACGAATCATGCTGACCTCGTCCCAATTCATTTGCAGCTTATCAATGCCGCTAAAGAAGTCTTTATTGATGAGTAGATACAACTAGATGTAAATATCAAATTGATTCAACACTGGAACGAACGAAAAGGGCATTAATTTTTTGTGGGTTCTTTCAGAGTGTGGCGGAGTGCTTAGTTGCGTTCAAGAAGTGATAAGTGATTTGTACAAATCTTTTAAGTCTGGAGATGCGAAAAAGCCCGCTAATTTCTTAGCGGGCTTTTTCTAAAAGTGGCGGAGAGATAGGGATTTGAACCCTAGATACGCTATTAACGTATGCCGGTTTTCAAGACCGGTGCTTTCAACCACTCAGCCATCTCTCCGTTGTTGAGGCGCATAATATAAGGCTTTGAAAATGTTGTAAACCCCTAGTTGAACTGATTGGATGTTTACTGCGCAAATTTATGGTTTGTGTTGTTTAAATAAACAAAAACTCCCCCCAAAAGGGGAGTTTGAATAGTATATGGATTGCTAGGTATTAATCGTTTTTAGAATAAAAACGCTGTAACTCAGTTAAACCTTGCATCAAAACTGGCAACTTCGGTGCATCATCTCGAAGTCGTTTGTAGTTTTTGTCATACAGCTTGTAGTTGCCAAACTTATCGATCACTGTGGTTTGTGAGCTAGTAATTAAGGCAAGCTCGCGAGTATCGCCCGCCAAGATCCAGCGACGACGGCTTTCATCGAATAGGTTGCGACCACTACTGTAATCATATGGGTTGGAAGATACGCCGAGCATATCTTGCAACAGTGTAACTGAGAGGTCCAAGTGACTTGTGCTGTGATTAAATTCGCCAGCCAGCATTCCAGGCCAATGGATCACCATCGGAACTTGTAATTGATAACGGCTGTAGTTGCTGTTTGCTCCCCAGCTGTTCGTATTGGTTTCGTTAAATTCACTACCGTGATTAGAAGTGATGATTACGATGGTGTTTGTCAGTTGTCCCGTCGTTTCTAGTTCATCAATAATACCGGCGATAGTTCTATCCGCCGACTTCACTGCATATTCATAAGCTTTTTTGAATCGCTCACTTGCGGGCATTTCTTCGTCATTATTTGAAGGAATCGATTCAAAATTATCAACGGTGGTGACTTCGATGTAACTAAACCATGGCTGACTTGCTTTCTCTGCTAACCATGTATTCCAGTTTGCGATAGATTGTTTATCGGTATGAGCTTGCGTGCCATCTAGGTCTTCCGCTAAGTTCAAGTCGCGGAAAATAATTTCTGAGTAGAGATCATCTTCAAACCCACTGCCACTGAATAAACCAAAGTTGTAGCCCTGATCTTTCAGTACATCGAGCAATACTGGGGACGCACCTTGCGCCTTGATGCTTGATGCATAACTGGTCGGTAAGCCATAGAACAAACCAAAGGCCCCGTATGTATCATTACTTGAGCTGTAATGATTACGGAAGTTCTGATTGTTTTCAGCAAACTCATAGAGGTTAGGCATCTCTTCTTGGTTAAGCGCATCCGCTCGTAAATTGTTTATGCTGATCATCAACACATTGAGCTTATTAACTCGGCGGTTAAACTCAAGCTTTTCAAGAGGGTAGTTGACTAACTCTACGTTGCCTTCGTTTTCTGCTAAACGTTTTAGGTATTCCTCACGGTCAAGTAGACCATGTTTTTCCATAAAACTCTTCGCCGTCATCGGGTAAGACAACGGGAAGTTTGAACGCTGGCTAGTAATTGGGTTGTAAAAATACGCATCTGCCCAAATGTAAACCAAATGGCTGGTCATAAAGCTGAGGAAAAAGACGGCCGCGAGAGGGCGTCCTACGTGCTTATGAGATAGTTTGCGCTGTTTTCGCCATACCCATTCGGATAGTGCGAGTTGAATAAGGAAGATCAGCGGCATCACAACAAATAAATGTTGTAGGTCAGTGCTGAGTGCACTTTTGTCTTCGCTGAATAGTAACTCCCAGACAACGGGAGTTAAGTGCAAATTGATCGACTGATACGCTTGGGTATCAATTAATAATATGGTTTGCCCAACGGTTGCGAAAATCACTGCCACCAAACGGAACAATTTCCGCGATGGCAGGATAAACGTCAACGGGAATAGAACAAGCAAGTAAAGTGCGAAAACTAGAAAGCCAAAGTGACCAACCCAAGAAACCGCCAGATAAAACTGACCAAGTAACGTCTCGGGCCAAGGAGACTGAACAATGTAGCGTGTGCCTATCAACATCGACGCAACGATATTGAAGAATGCAAACCAGTGACCCCAACCAACTAGTCGAGATACACGTTCGCCGTATGAGTTTCCGCTGTCTACCATGTATGTGTTCTATTGTCCGTGATTAGTGTGTTTTTGGTGTTTCTAAAGAAGACATCAGCGCCTGAGCAAATTTTTCAGCAATCGCTTTGCGTTGTGAAGCAGCAACACGTTGATTTAAGACATTGGTTGCGATATTTCCGGCAATCATTAGCGTCAACTCAGGAGAAGCAGCGTGTTTTTCAAGAACTGTTGCTACTTCAGCAAGAATTTTTTCTACTTGCTCGTCAGTATATTTAGATGTAATCGGCATAAAGACTCTAATAATGATAGTAAAAGCGGCTTATGATAACCTACAATGCCCATCAACTAAAACCTTGTAGCAAGATAAAATCACTATGAGTCTTCATCTTTCAAACGTTATTCTGCATCAACTGTGCAAAAACGATCAGGACGAGCTGGTTGTAAACTTTCGTCCAGCATCATTAGAGAACGATGCATCTACAGAAAACTTAGTCGCTGAGCTTCACCGAGTATTCCATTCTAAAGCTGGTAAAGGTTTTGGCGCTTTCCAGTCAGACAGCGAATTTCAATTTTGGCTTCAAGAAATGCGCAAAGGAGAGCGAGATTTTTACGACTTCTCACAAATTAGTGCAAATCGCTTGAAAGAAGAGTTGATTAAGTACCCATTTGCGGATGAAGGTATCTTGGTTTTCGCAGAGTATCAGAGTTTAGCAACGGACTACTTGTTCATCGGTATCCTACCAATGAATCAAAGTTTAAAAGTGACCGAAGGTTTGGACATCAGTGCGACAGATTACTTAGATATCACCAAAATGGATATTGCCGCACGCATCGACCTGTCGAGCTACGAGACCGACAAGGAATCCAATCGTTATCTACAATACATTAAAGGACGCGTTGGCCGTAAAGTGGCGGACTTCTTCCTAGATTTTCTGCAAGCGGATATTGGCTTAGATACTAAACAACAAAACTTAGTGTTGATGCAGGCGGTGGATGATTTTTGTGCTGACTCGAAGCTAGAAAAGCAAGAAGTGAACGAGTACAAGAAACAAGTTTACGACTACTGCAATGAGCAAATTAAATCCGGTGATGAAGTTCAAATCTCAGAGCTTTCCGGAGAGCTTCCTCAAAGCCAAGATGGCACGAGCTTTATGGATTTCACCAAAGAGCAAGGGTACGAACTTGAAGAGTCTTTCCCAGGTGATCGTGCGACGGTTCGCAAACTGACTAAATTTGTTGGAGCTGGTGGTGGTTTGAATATTAGCTTCGATAGTCTCTTACTTGGCGAGCGTATTTTTTATGATCCAGAGACGGATACCTTAACGATTAAAGGGACGCCTCCAAATCTAAAAGATCAGTTAAGTCGCAATTAAAATCATATCGTTAAATAAAGAGAGCAAACGGCTCTCTTTTTTTATGTGAATAAGAAACATCCATAGTATATGCTTGTAATTAATGGAGATATGCGAGGGGCAAGTGTTGCTGAAGCTAAAAGAAGGAATACGGCGGTTTGTTTGGTTCTGGTTCGTTTTGTGGTGTGTTTTAGCACTTGGCATTTGGCTGCAAGCCAAACAAACGATTCAAACGATTTCGACTGTAAATGAGTTAGGAAGTAAAGTTGAAGAAGTCAGGCACTTTTTTAACTTCGATCTGCCTTACCGTGTTAAACACGTCGACCAAATTTCACTGAAACTTCAGTTGGCTTATGCAGTTCGCTTACAGCTTGAAAGTGAGTTTTCTGAAGGGAAAATCACACCAGACATCACTCAATTACTTTATACGACCGACCGATTTTTAGAAAGTGCTCGAGCTTTTGTAAGAAGTGACAGTGAATTGGTTTCGTTAGCAGAACAGTTACGAAGCAGCCGTGCTCGAACAGAAAACTCTGAGCAAATTCAGGCAATGTACTATCGCTTAGGTGCGCTTGTTTTTGAGTCTGTCTTTAGTGACTCTGCAACGAATAGCGATACTTACCGTGACTTAGACCGACTTTTTATTGAATCAGAGACGCTCTCTCCCGAAGAGCGAAGCGCTCTTCAGCGCCAGCTTGCTCAAACCTCAAGCGCACTATCTGCTCAGGCACAGGGCAGTTATTTATCCAATCACCTGCTTAATCCAGATTTCCCGAACCAGTTAACTTCGATAAATGATCAGTTGGAACAGAAGCTAATGACTTTTATTGTTTGGTTGTCTGTAATCAGTGGTTTGCTCCTTTTCCTCATTTCATGGGGAGCCTTCTCCCCAAAAACGATTCAACCGATACCACTACCCAGAACCGATGATAAAAAGTCAGAGCAAGTTGGCGATGATGAAAATGGAGCTAACGCTGTTCCCTCAGCTCAGTCAGAAAAGTTTCAAAACGTCCAAATGAACGAAGAAAGTTGTAATGAGGTGAATTCATCACAAGTGGAAGTAGTGGAACGTGAGCCGTACATAGATATCAATAAAATGTTAGATTCTCTGTCTGGTGACGAGGGCGCTGTGCGGATGTTACTGGAGGTCTTTATTCAGGATCACTCTGGCGATGGCACTAAAATGTATCAGCTGTTAGAAGAGGATAAAGAGCAAGCGCAAAGAGCCGCACACAGTCTTAAAGGGGTCTCAGGGAGTTTAGGTGCAATGCCATTGCACTGTATTTCGGGTGATATTGAACTGTTGATTAAACAAGGGCAAAAAGTGCCGGAAGAGAAGTTGGCATGTTTAGATGATGTCCTAAAACAAACCATACTTTTTGCTAATAATGTTCTCAATAGTAAAAAGATAACAGAAGCGCTAACAGATTGATATTGCTCTGACTTAATGTCATAAGAGTTGAGGTAATAAAGGCTCGAACTATATGACTTAGTTCGCTTTATTCCTGTTCTATACAATTTGTTAAAGGTGTTTTCATGTCCGTTCGCCGAATGTCTTCAATGATGTTGATAGGGCTGGTTATGATGCTTTCAGGGTGCTCCCTGCTCGAAGTCAAGATCGAGAGTCAAACCGTCCCTCTTACCAAACAAGAGCTCAATATGCGTCTTTTGACTCGTGAGTATGCGCAGCAGTTTTTTGCTCAGGTTGAGCAAGCAGCAGACGCACTACACGAACAATATGAGCCTCATGATAAAGTTCATCAATCTTATATTTTACTTTGGAAGATAAATGCTGAAGAAGGCATCCAAGCTTCTGCATACCAAGTGTCCCCAATGGCTGCACTGATTGATACATGGACTTTCACGCTACAAATGGAACAGTTTTTTACTACCGCTTCTGGTAATGAGCTCTTTGCGTCTGATGAGGCCAAGTTAGTTTCCGTTTATTTAGCGAAAGAGGTAGATAAACTGGCTCAATCTTTATTGAAGAAAGAAGCATACATCAAGACACAAACGTTTGTTGCAGAGTTCGCCAAGCAGCATCCATTCGCTGATTTAAGCATGATTAGGACTCCGGCTTACCGTGGAGATGCAAACCAAATTAGCGAAGAGGAAGCCGTTACAACGCTAGGCACGATGCCAGAAGCACTTGGGGATGTCTCTGATCGTCTAAGTCTGGTATCAGAACAGACACCAAAAATTATGACGTGGAAAGCGCAGTTGTTGGCCTTGAATAGCTCTGCCAGTATCGAAAAAGTCAATGCGGCGCTCAATAGTTTGCAAGTTACCGCTGATTCGATGAGGGATTTTATCGATAACAACCCAGAGTACATGCGTTATTTGGCAGAACAAATGGCGCTGGAGTTACAACCTTTGGTTGACGATATCGATCAAAGGACGGAGGCGCGTTTATCTCAGTTGGGTGAAGAACGCCAAGCTATAGAGCTGATGGTTGCCAGAGAACGTCAAGAAATCGCACAGATCATTACCCATGAGCGCGAGAAGTTTGCTCAAGATATGGATCGAGTGTCGCAAGAGGTTGTGAATCTCGCAATGACTAAGCTGATTGAACTTGTCAAAAGTACCATCATCTACTTTATTCTGTTCATTGCCGTTATATTCTTTGCACCGCTTGGCTTGGGCTATTGGTTTGGGAAGCGTGCAGCCGTAAAAACGCCAGTAAAACAAAGCTAACGATTTGTTTTGGAAATAAAAAAAAGAGCGCTTTAAAGCGCTCTTTTTTAGTATTGAATTCGGAAGGGAGGTTCTTCCTATCTCTACGAAGTTAAGCGGTTTGCTGCTTCAATTCGCCTTCAGCTTCTTCAACTGCTTCTGCTGTTGGTTCACACTTATCAACAAACCAACCCATGTAAGAAGTGAAGATCGTTACGATGATACATACAAAACTCAGCCACATAAACGGGGCATAAGACAGTGTAGCAACACCCAAAATACTGGCCATGTAGATACCGTTGTCACTCCAAGGGACCATACCTGAGGTTAGCGTGCCGCCAAATTCTGCGTTACGAGACAAATTCTTACGTTTGTAGCCTAGACGGTCATAGTTCTTCGCACAGATTTTTGGGGTCAGAATAAGTGAAACGTACATCGCTGAACCAAATACGTTGCCCATAAAGGCCGTACCAATTGTGCTTGTTGCCAATGAACCTGCACTTTGAACGCGTTTTTCAAACAGCTTCGCGATAGTCTCTAGCACGCCTACTTTATCTAGTAGACCGCCAAAACCAAGGCCGAATACGATAACCGCTACCGACCCAAGCATTGAAGACATGCCGCCACGGTTAAGGATTGAGTCAATGAAATCTACGCCAGATGAGATTGCAAACGGAGCCCAAGCCGTGTTGAACGCGGTTAGGAAATCGACATCTTGGATCATCACTGCCCAAATAATACCTAGCAGAGAACCAAAACTGATCACTGGGAATGAAGGCATACGCATCGCTAGAAGTGACAATACGATGATCACAGGAACAAATGAGTAAGGGGTGATGTAGAACTGCTGTTCCATCGCTTTAATGACAGAGTCTACCTGGCTCATGTCAACTTGACCTGCGTAGTGGAAGCCAAATGCAGTAAACATAATGCCTGTAATAATGTAGCTAATGAGTGCTATCGGCAACATGCCTTTAATATGTTCCATCACTTCAACGTTAGACATAGATGAAGCAAGGATTACTGAATCCGATAGAGGCGACATTTTGTCACCAAAGTAACAGCCTGAAAGTACGGCACCTGCAGTGATTGGCGCAGGAACACCAAGACCTTGACCGATACCCATCATTGCAATACCTGCCGTGCCAGCCGCACCCCAAGATGTGCCAGTCGCTAGCGCAGTCAATGAACAGATGATCATGGTCGCGAGCAAAAAGATGGAAGGGTGGATTGCTTTAAGGCCGTAGTAAATAATGGTTGGAACAATACCACCAGAGATCCAAGTACCTACAAGCGCGCCAACGGCCAAAAGGATTAAAACGGCTCCAAGTCCATTGGAAATGCCATTTAGTGCTGCTTTTTCCAGATCTTTATACTGATGGCCAAGCTTTATGCCCAATATCATGACAATGAACCAACCGATGTATAGCGCTAGCTGAATCGGTAGGTCTAGCTTGGCTGTGAACGAAAATGCCAGCAGGAGAAATAAACCGAGCGAGATAAATACCTGTATCAAGCTTGGTAGGCGTGGTGTAACTTGCTTCATATGTGCCTCTGTCAATCTTGGAGCAATAGAGGAAGGCGCTCCTTGTTGTAATCGCGCATAACATACATTAACAAAAATTATATTTCGAACATTTGGTGTTTTATCTTGATGTTCGTCGGTAAAAACGTTTGCTTGTGAAATTAACTGTTGGTTTGTTTTAACTTTTTTGGTTTTAAATGTTGTGTAATGTGAAATTATTGTGCTTCATGTGTTATTTTCTCATTGAGTGGTAAGACCAATTAGGGGACTAAAGTGCTTTCCCTACTTGAAAAATGGTTAAAACCGCAAACCAAACACTAAAAAATCTCGTGTAACCCGGTTTTTCAGAGGAAAAGGTTAAAAAACGCGCTTATTTACAAAATAGGGGTTGAGATTTTGCTGTGAAAAATTAACTATGGGGTAGGTTTTTTAATACATGGAGAGTTAATACGATGAGAGTTGGTTTAGTTGGTTGGCGCGGTATGGTTGGTTCAGTCCTTATGCAGCGTATGGTTGAAGAGAAAGACTTCGACCTAATCGAACCAGTATTCTACAGTACTTCTCAAGTTGGTATTCCTGCTCCTAACTTAGGAAAAGACGCAGGCTTACTGCAAGACGCGTATGATATTGAAAGCTTAAAACAGCTTGATGCGGTAATCACCTGTCAAGGTGGTAGCTACACAGAAAAAGTTTTCCCTGCACTTCGTCAGGCTGGTTGGAAAGGCTACTGGATTGACGCGGCCTCTACGCTACGTATGGCTGAAGATTCGATCATCACACTTGATCCAGTGAACTTAAAGCAAATCCAACAAGGCATCCACGGTGGCACGAACACATTTGTCGGTGGTAACTGTACGGTTAGTTTAATGCTAATGGGGCTAGGTGGTCTATTTGAGAAAGGCCTTGTTGAGTGGACAAGCGCAATGACTTACCAAGCCGCATCTGGTGCTGGTGCGCAAAATATGCGTGAATTGATCTCGCAAATGGGCGTTATCAATGACTCTGTTAGCTCTGAACTTGCAAACCCATCAAGCTCTATCCTAGATATCGATAAGAAAGTCGCGGATACAATGCGCAGCGGCTCTTTCCCTACCGATAAATTCGGTGTGCCACTAGCTGGTTCGTTGATCCCATGGATCGATGTGAAGCGCGATAATGGTCAGAGTAAAGAAGAGTGGAAAGCGGGCGCCGAGGCGAATAAAATTTTGGGCTCTCAAAGTTCACCTGTCCCAATTGACGGTACCTGTGTGCGTATTGGCGCGATGCGTTGTCACTCTCAAGCACTTACTATCAAGCTTAAACAAAATGTACCAATGGACGAAATCGAAGAAATCATCGCCACTCATAACGATTGGGTGAAAGTGATTCCTAACGACCGTGACATCACTGCTCAAGAGCTAACGCCGGCAAAAGTTACGGGCACAATGTCTGTACCAGTGGGTCGTCTACGTAAGATGGCAATGGGTGATGATTTCCTAAATGCTTTCACTGTTGGTGACCAACTGCTTTGGGGTGCTGCGGAGCCATTGCGTCGTACTCTGCGAATTATTCTGTCTGAGAAAGCATAATCACATCAATCCTTTATTTGATGACAAAATAAAAGAGCTCCTTAGGGAGCTCTTTTTTCATGCGTCGTCTTCCGTTCGAACGACTCTTTTGTCTGGATCGGCCAGTTCACTACCACAATGTTTACAGTAAATTGCGTCAGAGTCGTGCCCTGCGTGGGAGCAGTTTGGGCATTTCACCAATACTTTGTGCGATTGCATCTCTTGGTGCAGTTCGGCAGTGAAAATACCTGTAGGTACCGCCAAAATGGAATAACCCAGTAACATGGTGAGTGATGCAAGCCCTTTACCTAGGTCTGTTTGGGGGACCAAGTCACCATACCCAACCGTTGTGATGGTCACGATCGCCCAATAAATACTTTTAGGAATGCTAGTAAATCCGTTTTCAGGTCCTTCAATGATAAAAATCAACGAGCCGAAAATCGTTACCATAATGGCGACGGAACTAAAGAAGATAAAAATCTTTCTGCGCGCCATAAGCAGTGAACGTAAGAGGATATTGGACTCTTGGAGGTATCGGACTAACTTGAGTATGCGGAATATTCGCATCACTCGCAGCGCCCTGATCACACCCATAAACGAAGCGGATGGGAAGAAGAGTGCTAAATAAGTGGGCAAAATCGCAAGTAAATCGACGACACCATAAAAACTCTTTGCGTAGGCGGCAGGTTTGGGGGAGCAATAAAGCCTTAGAAGGTATTCAATCGTGAATAGGCCAGTAAATGTGTATTCAATAAACTTCAGCTCTTTTTCCCACTCGGCACGAACGGAGGGTATCGAATCTAACACCAGTACGATTAACGAGCTGATGATCGCGATAATGAGAGCAATATCGAACGTTTTACCAGCTTTGGTATGAGTACCAAAAATGGTGACATATAGAGTATGTTTAAGAGAGTCAGTCGTCATGACAAAGCGATCCATTGTTGAATCGCTCTATCATACAATTTTATAGAAACTCAGGCTAATCCTGGAAATAAGTTGCGTAAGCCATTCGCAATGAACTCTATGCCAAGCGCGCCCAATATCAAACCCATGATACGAGTAATGACGTTGATTCCAGTTTGACCTAAAAATCGTACGATCAATGGGGCAGAGCGGAACAATAGCCATGAACAAAGGCAGAACAAACCAATCGTAATACTAATGCCCACGGTATCGAACATGCTTGGGTAGCGTGCACCATAAACAATAGTCGAACTGATTGCACCAGGCCCTGCCATTAAAGGCATTGCAAGAGGGACCACACCAATCTGTTCACGACTGACGTATTCCGTTTTCTCTTGTTTGTTCTGCTTATCTTCCCCCAGTTTACCGCTCATCATCGAGAATGCGATGCTAAGTAATAGCAACCCGCCAGCGACACGAAACGAATCCAGAGAAATACTGAACATGTCTAACAGTAACTGACCAGCAAAAAGCGAAATGATCAGGATGATCGCAACAGCCACATTTGCTGTTGTTGCCGTATTGCGCTTTTCGTCTGGTGTCATATGCCCGGTTAGTGACACAAACACAGGCATGATACCAACAGGGTTTACTGCGGCGACCAAACCGAGAAAAAACTGCAAGAAGATAGCAAGTTCAAAAGTTTGCATGTTGCTTACTCATCAAAGTTCACATTAGTGAAAAGGAGAAGGGGTAATTTGGGCGTAATGTAAGGCAAAAGTTAGGTTGTAAGAAATGAAAAAAACTAACGCATTCCCTGCCATTTAAGTGAGAAAAACTAATTCTTTAATAAACTGTATCTAATCTGGAAAGGAAATGTTACGTATAAAGTTGCTGATAAATTGCACTGTTTTACATAAACGTTAACATTCGCACATTTTTGATAAAAACCAAGGTGGTTTGTAGAGAGATGTATTCGGTTCGATATACTCTCAGTAGCACAAAGAATTGGTCCTACATGTAATTTTGTTGGTCAAAAATGAAACTTTTTTACAGGTTGTTGTAGTTTCTTTTATTTATTTGTCCATTTGCTTCTTTTTTACTCAATAAAAAATGAAAGTTAATTTATTTGTTTATCAATGATTTATGTCATTTTGGTGTTATGAGGCACCACTTTGGTAGTATTTAGGTGGTGAGAACTGATCCAAGTCAATTTTTTTCACACTCTGAAATATTATACTCAGTCCTGAAAGCAATTTACTAAGACGTTTGTTTTCTAAGTGACTGATAAACAGTAAAAACGATAAGTAATAGCCTTAGTAAAAAGTTTTTAATATTTGTTAATTTTAGGAGATTCCCTATGCCTGTAACTAATATGGCTGAACTAGATGCAATGGTTGCTCGCGTTAAGAAAGCGCAAGAAGAGTTCGCTACTTACTCTCAAGAGCAAGTAGATAAAATCTTTCGTGCAGCATCGCTTGCAGCTAACCAGGCCCGTATCCCGCTAGCTCAACAAGCGGTAGAAGAATCTGGTATGGGTATTGTTGAAGATAAAGTAATCAAGAACCACTTCGCTTCTGAGTTTATCTACAACAAATACAAAGACGAACAAACGTGTGGCATCTTAGAAGAAGATGACAACCTAGGTACTATGACTATCGCTGAGCCTGTAGGCATCATCTGCGGTATCGTACCAACGACTAACCCAACTTCTACAGCGATCTTCAAATCTCTAATCTCTTTGAAGACTCGTAACGGTATCATCTTCTCACCACATCCACGTGCGAAAAACTCAACTAACGATGCAGCTAAACTCGTTCTAGATGCAGCAGTAGCAGCAGGCGCACCAAAAGACATCATCGGTTGGATCGACCAGCCTTCTGTTGAGCTTTCAAACGCTCTAATGAAACACGATGACATCGCTCTTATCCTTGCAACTGGTGGTCCAGGCATGGTTAAAGCCGCTTACTCTTCTGGTAAGCCAGCAATCGGTGTAGGTGCAGGTAACGTTCCGGTTGTTATCGATGAAACAGCAGACATCAAACGTGCTGTTGCTTCTATCCTTATGTCTAAGACTTTCGACAACGGTGTAGTATGTGCTTCTGAGCAGGCTGCAATCGTAGTTGACGAAGTATACGACGAAGTGAAAGAGCGTTTTGCTTCTCACAAAGCTTATGTCCTAAGCAAAGCAGAAGCTGATAAAGTTCGTAAAGTGCTTCTTATCGATGGCGCGCTAAACGCGAAAATCGTAGGTCAGCCAGCAGCAGCAATCGCTGAAATGGCAGGCGTTAAAGTTCCAGCAGACACTAAAGTTCTTGTTGGTGAAGGTCTGGGCAAAGTATCTCACGATGACGCATTCGCTCACGAGAAACTATCTCCAACTCTAGGTCTATTCCGTGCTGACAACTTCGAAGACGCGGTTGCTCAAGCGGTAACTATGGTTGAGATTGGTGGTATCGGCCACACATCTGGTCTTTACACTAACCAAGATACTAACGCTGACCGTATCCGTTACTTCGGTGACAAGATGAAGACAGCTCGTATCCTAATCAACATCCCGACTACTCACGGCGGTATCGGTGACTTGTACAACTTCAACGTTGCGCCATCTCTAACGCTAGGTTGTGGTTCTTGGGGTGGTAACTCTATCTCTGAGAACGTAGGTCCTAAACACCTAATCAACAAGAAAACTGTAGCGAAGCGAGCTGAAAACATGTTGTGGCATAAACTACCTAAGTCAATCTACTTCCGTCGTGGTAGCCTTCCAATCGCACTGGGCGACCTAGAAGGTAAGAAACGTGCATTCCTAGTAACTGACCGTTTCCTATTCAACAACGGTTACGCAGATGACGTAGTAAGCCTACTAAAAGCTCAAGGCATGGAAGTTCAAACATTCTTCGATGTTGAAGCTGACCCAACACTGTCTGTAGTAGAAAAAGGTGCGGCTCAAATGGCTAGCTACCAACCTGACGTTATCCTAGCGCTAGGCGGTGGTTCACCAATGGATGCAGCGAAAATCATGTGGGTAATGTACGAGCACCCAGAAACTCACTTTGAAGAACTAGCAATGCGCTTTATGGACATCCGTAAACGTATCTACAAGTTCCCTAAAATGGGTAAAAAAGCTGAGCTTGTATGTATCACTACAACTTCAGGTACTGGTTCAGAAGTTACTCCATTCGCGGTTGTTACTGACGACAAGACTGGTGCGAAATACCCACTAGCTGACTACGAAATCACGCCAAACATGGCAATCGTTGATGCGAACCTAGTAATGAACATGCCTAAGTCTCTAACAGCATTTGGTGGTTACGATGCCGTAACTCACGCTCTAGAAGCTTACGTTTCTGTTCTTGCTAACGAATACTCAGATGGCCAAGCTCTTCAAGCACTTAAGATGCTAAAAGAGTACCTACCATCAAGCTATGCGAACGGTGCAAATGACCCAATCGCTCGTGAGAAAGTACACAACGCAGCTACTATCGCTGGTGTTGCATTTGCGAACGCATTCCTAGGTGTTTGTCACTCAATGGCTCACAAACTGGGTGCTGAGTTCCACTTGCCACATGGCCTAGCTAACGCACTACTTATCTCTAACGTGGTACGTTACAACGCGAACGACAATCCAACTAAACAAACTGCGTTCTCTCAATACGACCGTCCACAAGCACGTCGTCGTTACGCTGAAGTTGCTGACCACCTTGGCCTAAGCCAAGAAGGTGACCGTACTGCTCAGAAGATTGAACGTCTACTAGCATGGTTGGATGAACTAAAAGTTAACCTAGACATCCCAATGTCTATCCAAGCGGCAGGTGTTGCTGAATCAGATTTCGTAGCGAAACTGGATGAGCTAGCGGTAGAAGCGTTCGATGACCAATGTACTGGTGCGAACCCACGTTACCCTCTAATCAGCGAACTTAAAGATGTGTTGATGGCTTCTTACTACGGTAAAGCATTTGTTGAAGGCGAAACTTTCGAAGGTACAACTGTTATCAAGAAGAAAGCAGACCAAGAAGCAGCAAAAGCAGCACCTAAAGCAAAGAAAGAAAAAGCTGACGCGTAATTAAAAAATCGAGTGAGCAAGGTTTTCGCTAGCACGAAACCTTAATCGGGAAAAGGTTAAAGCCCCAGTCAAATGACTGGGGCTTTTTTTATTTTGGTGCAGGAGTTACATCTGGCTTGGGAAAACAGAGTTGCTGTGTATGCTTACACTTCGGTCGCAACTACTCGGCCACTGAAGTATTCATTCGCGACGATGTATGCTGTGTTGCGGACTAGTTCGTCTTGGATCTCAGCCCAGTGCCTCTCGTTGAGCTCTTCTTTTGTATGATTTACCGAGGGAATAACGCCGCCCACTCGAATGTTGAATGGTGTGAGTTCTTTTGCCCAGCTGTGAGTAAAACCTGACACCAACGCCGCCATGCTTTCAACTCCCGTAAAGTCTTCATGGTTGTCATGAGAAATGACGTTAACAATGACGCCTTTCTTGTTTCTGGCTCGAAAGCGCTCTGCTCCTACTTGGCCGTAGGTATAAAGGAAGCGTGCCGCAGACGACAAGTGATCAATGTAAGTACTCATTGGTTCTGGCGCCATTAAGCCAGGCATAGGGGAGCAGGTCCAGCAATTAACAATCACATCTGGTGTCGCACGTAGCTGTGATTCTATCTGGTCAAACAATAAGTTAATGGACGTTGTGTTATCACTACACACA
The DNA here is from genome assembly GCF_033338775.1 of Vibrio sp. Vb1018. Classification (NCBI taxonomy): domain Bacteria; kingdom Pseudomonadati; phylum Pseudomonadota; class Gammaproteobacteria; order Vibrionales; family Vibrionaceae; genus Vibrio; species Vibrio sp. Vb1018. The sequence continues at coordinate 191,682 of NZ_JAWOTI010000007.1, read as the reverse complement.
TTCATCGCATACACTTTGTCAGTGAAAGCGCTGATTTGCTCATAGCTCGCTCTCAAAGCGCTAGAATTTTGGTCACAAAGAATCAACGTTGCTCCAAGGTGAGCAAAGTGATTTGCACAGGTTCTTCCTATAACCGAACCTGCAGACGTGACGAGAATAATTGATTCTTTGATATCCATAGCACCTTCACTGTATCCATATGTGAAAAACAATACACCAGTGGTTTGTGCTAATAGCATGGTTGAAATTCGTTGGGTTCAGTGTGAAAGGCTTCAAACTAACGCTTTCGAGTGAGGACTATTGTGCGGTAATTTGTAAGATGTCACATTTCTGACGTGTAGGTATTGCAAGCTATTGGATAAAAAGCGGATCTCTATGCTTTAGCTTGAATTTGATGCTGACGTTGAGCCGTCACTAGCTGATTATATAGCCCAGCATCTGGGATCAGTTGTTTGTTGCGTTCGCCCAATCTGCGTCGCTCATGACCAGATAGGTTGTGATAAACCTCCTCTGGTAGGTTGAATGTGTCTTCAGGCAGGTAAGTCAGCGCATCTGGTTTTAGGTAATGGCTCAGCTTTGCGGAAGGCAATCCTGCATCGTGAAACTGTTTCGCTTGTTCAGCTGCGAGTTCATAGCTGCTGCTATCAGAACGAAGAGCTTGAGGTTGCGATAAACCCAATTGTTGGCGAAGAATACTGTCACTGGTGATGACTTCCTGGACCTCTTCAACCGGGACTACATCGCGAACATCATTAGAGAACATAGACAGAATCAGCGAGAAATCCGCACGACGACCGTCGTGTACGGCATGGTTAATACCATTACCGAACTGAAGTTCGTTGATAATTGCAGCTTTGTCTAAAGTATGAATTTGCATGATGTTCCTCGCTCGATGCTCTTTTAACGGCGTGGATAAGAAGAACTTTAGTAAAAGAGGGAATTATTTAAAGGTGCTAGGGAAGGCGAAACAAAAAAGCCCGCTAAATAGCGAGCTTTTGAATAAGACTAAATTGAACTTAGGGGGAAGTATATTACTTCGCTAGGTTCTCAGCTACGAAGTCCCAGTTTACTAGAGCCCAGAAGCCGTTCATGTAATCAGGACGTACGTTACGGTAATCGATGTAGTACGCGTGTTCCCATAGGTCAACAGTTAGAAGTGGTGTTGTACCTTCTTCTGTTAGAGGAGTGGCAGCGTTAGAAGTGTTAACGATCTCTAGAGAGCCATCAGCTTTCTTAACAAGCCAAGTCCATGAAGAACCGAAGTTGTTGATTGCTGAATCAGTAAACTTCGCTTTGAATTCTTCAAAAGAACCGAATGCTGCGTTGATTGCGTCTGCAACTGCGCCAGTTGGCTCGCCGCCAGCATTTGGAGCAAGACAGTGCCAGTAGAACGTGTGGTTCCAGATTTGCGCTGCGTTGTTGAATACGCCACCAGTAGAAGTCTTGATGATCTCTTCTAGAGTTTTGCCTTCGAACTCAGTACCAGGGATAAGACCGTTAAGCTTAACAACGTAAGTGTTGTGGTGCTTACCGTGGTGGTAGTCTAGAGTCTCTGCTGAGATGTGTGGTTCTAGTGCGTCTTTCGCGTAAGGAAGAGCTGGTAGTTCAAATGCCATTACTCGATTCTCCATTGATTTGAAAGGATGACCTTTCGATTGCTTCCAGTGTTTTTTTATAGCTATGTCGCCTTTAAGGCTGACTTGCTAAGTATTTTAGCAAGTTTTTACTTTATTAAAACCCCGATATGAAAATATTTTAAGAGGTTAGCAGTGGTGAAGTGCTGCATTGCTCGCCAATGAGCAATCTAAAATTAAGCCTTATTAATTATATGGTTTTTATTCTGTCGTTATTGAGTAGAATGTGGCAAATAAATAAAGTTCAAACCCATGAATGAGGAAGCGATGGAAACTATCGACAAAATCAAACAGCAGATCTCTGAAAACTCAATCCTGCTGTACATGAAAGGATCACCGAAACTACCTAGCTGTGGTTTCTCTTCTCAAGCGTCACAGGCACTAATGGCATGTGGTGAGAAGTTCGCTTACGTAGACATTCTGCAAAACCCAGATATCCGTGCTGAGTTACCAAAGTACGCGCAATGGCCAACTTTCCCTCAACTATGGGTTGAAGGTGAGCTTATCGGCGGTTGTGACATTATTCTAGAAATGTTCCAAAAAGGTGAACTGCAGCCTCTAATCAAAGAAGCAGCAGCGCGCGCTGAAGATCAAGCTGAGTAATTCGTAAATACTCACATTTAGCGATAGAATACGAAGGAGCCGTACTGGCTCCTTTTTCTTTTTAGGTTAGTGGAATGAACATAAAGCTTTACTACGTGCATGACCCAATGTGCAGTTGGTGTTGGGGTTACAAACCAACGCTGGATAAACTAAAACAGCAACTGCCAGGAGTGATTCAGTTTGAGTATGTGGTTGGTGGTCTTGCGCCAGATACTAATTTACCGATGCCGCCCGAGATGCAACAAAAACTCGAAGGTATTTGGAAGCAGATTGAGCGCCAGTTAGGCACTAAGTTTAACTACGATTTCTGGAAGCTTTGTACGCCAGTTAGAAGCACTTACCAATCTTGTCGTGCGGTTATTGCAGCGGGCTTTCAAGACTCTTATGAGCAGATGCTAGAAGCGATTCAGCATGCGTATTACTTACGTGCGATGCCTCCTCATGAAGAAGCCACTCACTTGCAACTAGCGAGAGAAATTGGCTTGAATGTTCAGCAATTCAAGAATGACATGGATGGCTCTTTCTTAGAGGGTGTGTTCGAAGATCAATTGAGCCTTGCAAAGAGCCTAGGTGTGAACTCTTACCCTAGCTTGGTTCTTAAAATTAACGACGCTTATTTTCCGATTGCCATCGATTACCTGTCGACAGAACCAACCTTGAAGCTGATTCGTGAGCGTATTATTGACAATATGCCAGCGCAATAACCACAGTTATGAATAACAAAAAGCCGCTCATTGAGCGGCTTTTTCGTAACTAATGTATATCCATCCAAACAATAGTATTAAAGCACCATTGCTGCAATCCAACCAAAGATGATTAGAGGGATATTATAATGGATAAAGGTTGGAACGACTGTTTCCCAAATGTGCTCATGTTGACCGTCGGCATTTAGACCAGATGTAGGGCCTAATGTAGAGTCAGAAGCTGGAGAGCCTGCATCACCTAACGCCGCTGCAGTACCTACCAGTGCAATCGTTGCCATCGGCGAGAAACCGAATGCTAGCGCAAGAGGCACATAGATAGTTGCAAGGATTGGAATCGTAGAGAACGATGAACCAATGCCCATTGTTACTAATAGGCCAACGATCAGCATCAGTAGTGCAGCTAGAGGCTTATTGTCACCGATGCTGGTTGATAGCGATTGTACTAGTGTTTCAACACCGCCAGTTTGCTTCATTACTGCTGCAAAACCTGCCGCTGCGATCATGATGAAGCCAATCATTGCCATCATGTGTACACCTTTAGTGAACACGTCGTGCGTCTCTTTCCATGCAATAACGCCGCCGAAAGTAAACACCATAAAGCCAGCTAGAGCACCGATAATCATTGAACCCGTGTAAAGCTGAACACCCAAAGCAGCGACAATACCAAGTGCCGCAACTAAGATGTGCTTTTTATTAATGACGTGATCGGTTTCGTCAACGACAGTCAACTCAGTTTCTTTGTAGACACGCGGTTTACGATAGCTCACAAAGATAGCCAGTAATAGACCAAACAGCATCCCTGCACCTGGCAGTAACATGGCGGTTGGGACTTGGCTTGCAACCACGTTTTCCAAACCGTTGTCATGTAGGTTCTTTAATAGAATGTTGTTTAAGAAAATACCGCCGAAACCAACAGGTAAGATCATGTAAGGTGTGATCAAACCGAAGGTAAGAACACACGCGACCAAACGTCGGTCGAGCTTAAGTTTCGCGAATACGCCCAAAAGAGGTGGAATCAAAATTGGAATAAAGGCGATATGGACCGGAATTACGTTCTGAGATGACATCGTGACAAGCACTAACGCCACCAACACGGCGTACTTTAAGCCAGTAGTGGAAGCGGAGTTTTCTTTACCATTTAAGCGCTTGATAACACTTTTGGCCAGTAGATCCGTGATGCCTGATTTCGAGATGGCAACAGCGAAAGTACCTAACATGGCGTAGCTTAGCGCGATAGTTGCACCGCCACCTAGACCACTTTCAAATGCGGCAACCGTATCCCCAAGGCTCATGCCTGCGACTAGGCCGCCTACGATGGCACTAAACGTGAGGGCAACCACCACGTTTACGCGCATCAATGCTAACACGAGCATGACGCACACTGATATAACGACAGGATTCATACTTTTCCTAATATGTTGTGTTTACTTATTATTCTTCGTCGACAAGCGGCCAACCGCCGAGGGCCTTCCATTTGTTGACAATACCGCAGAATAATTCTGCTGTTTTTTGTGTATCGTAAAGCGCAGAGTGTGCTTCACGGTTATCAAATTCCATCCCGGCTGTTTTGCATGCTTTAGCGAGAACTGTTTGGCCATAAGCAAGGCCACTTAATGTAGCCGTATCAAAAGTAGCAAAGGGATGAAAAGGGACTCTTTTTAGTTTACAGCGTTCATTTGCTGCATTTACAAAACCCAAGTCGAATGCTGCGTTATGAGCAACCATAATTGCACGTGAGCAATCTGCGGCTTTTTGTTCTTTGCGAATAAGCTTATAAATTTCCTTTAGCGCCTCTTGCTCAGAAACAGCACCACGAAGAGGGCTGAAAGGGTCACGAATACCATTGAATTCAAGCGCTTCTTTTTCTAAGTTAGCGCCTTCAAATGGCTCCACATGAAAATGAATGGTGGAGGCCGGATGCAACACGCCATGTTCGTCCATTTTCAACGTAACGGCACAGATTTCTAAAAGTGCATCAGTTTGAGCATTGAAACCAGCGGTCTCAACGTCTACTACCACAGGGAAATAACCACGAAAGCGTTTTTTCAAGGTTAGAGCTTCATTTTCTAGTGTCATGTTGGCTTATTTTTGTGTGACGAAGGCTGCATTATTGCAGATTATACCGATGAGAAAAACCGCAATTTAAGAGAAAACCGGAATTCTATTTTGCATCCAATCAATAAGTTTGTATTGCATATTATGTAGACGTTTATTCGCCATACTTTGCATCATGTAAACCGATAAAACATGAGGAAGTAAAACGCTAAGTGGCGGTTAAGGTGATTGGAACACGGTGGCTCACATTAATGGCAGTGTGACAGATAACCCTATATTGGCGAGATTTTTGCATGCCGGTTGAAGTGGTTTTATTGATGCAAATTGACGGCAACAGACTGCCGTTTAAGAGACAGTATTAGATGAAGAAATGGCTGATTACCAGTGGTGTTGTATTTTCGTTGTTTAGCACAAGCAGCTTCGCTTTGATGGGCAAACGTTATGCTGCAACTCCACAGCAATCTCAATGGGAAATGGTGGTCAATACACCATTAGAATGTCAGCTTGTACACCCCATTCCAAGCTTTGGAGATGCGGTATTTTCATCTCGTGCAAATAAAAAAATCAATTTAGACTTTGAGTTAAAAATGCGTCGCCCGATGGGAGAAACACGTAACGTCAGTCTCATTTCTATGCCGCCACCTTGGCGACCAGGTGAACACGCCGATCGAATTACAAACTTAAAGTTTTTTAAACAGTTTGATGGTTATGTCGGAGGGCAAACAGCATGGGGCATTTTGTCTGAGCTGGAAAAAGGCCGTTATCCGACTTTTAGTTACCAAGATTGGCAGAGCCGAGATCAGAGAATTGAAGTCGCATTGTCATCAGTACTATTTCAAAACAAGTACAACGCGTTTAGCGACTGTATTTCCAACTTATTGAAATATAGTTTTGAGGACATTGCTTTTACGATTTTGCACTATGAAAGACAAGGTGATCAGTTAACCAAGGCTTCTAAAAAGCGTTTATCACAAATTGCAGATTATATCCGACATAATCAAGATATCGATCTCGTGCTGGTGGCGACGTACACAGATTCAACCGATGGTAAAAGTGCGAGTCAAAGTTTATCAGAGCGACGTGCAGAGTCACTTCGTGACTATTTTCAGTCTCTAGGGCTACCGGAAGATCGAATTCAAGTGCAAGGGTACGGCAAGCGTCGTCCTATTGCAGATAACGGTTCGCCAATAGGAAAAGACAAAAACCGCCGAGTCGTGATATCTCTAGGGCGAACCCAAGTGTGATGCATATAAAAACGCCGAAGCTGAAAGCTTCGGCATTTTTGATTTACTGACGTTGTTAATAATATTTTAGTGGTATTTTGCCAAGCACGTTTCGGTGATTCCTGCTGTATAATTTGAATGTTAGTTTAAGCGGAATTTGGCAATGACTTCGCAATTGGTGGCGGTATCGATTTTTTCAACCTGTTTGGCAATAGCCGGATTAGGGTGACGCTTCATAAAGTCTATCAACGCCTTAGTACAGCATCCTATCGAGTCGATAAAGCTTGCACACTCTTTATTTGGGCATTGTGGGATAAGTGTTAAGACCTTCTCAGAGGCCAGTTGAAGGTATTTGAGTTCATAGTCAGTATCTCCAGCCCAACGCCAGAACTGAGCTAAGTTATGACAAGAAATCACAGAAATTAATAATCGCTCGTCCGCCTCAATTTCCACACATTCGCTGATATCTTCACTCAGGCTTAGGGCTTGCTGGTAATGAAGAATGCTGCGAACAGGGTCATCTAGTTGAAGTGCCGTATCGGCTAGAAGTGTGTGTTTTTCCCATTCACTGATCATTATCGTAATCCCGCATATCGAAGTTGCGGATAAATCTAAACGATAACTATTATCAAGTAAAGGGTTTTGTTTATAAAAGGACAGGCAGATCGCAGACCTGCCTGTAATCGGAGTTCAACTTGCAGTACAAGTGATTATTAGAAGTGCCGCTTAGCCTTCAAGACCTGATGAAGCTTGCTTGTTTTGAATAAGCTCAATCATATAACCATCTGGGTCTTTTACGAATGCAATGTGCGTGCTTCCGCCTTTTACTGGACCTGGCTCACGCGTCACATTACCGCCCGCCGCTTTGATAGCGTCGCAAGTTGTGTAGATATCATCAACACCAATGGCGATATGACCAAAAGCAGTACCTAGGTCATACTCAGTTTTACCCCAGTTGTAAGTCAGTTCGATCACTGCACCTTGGGATTCGTCACCATAACCAAGAAACGCTAGCGTGTATTCGTACTCTTTATTTTCGTTAGTACGAAGCAGCTGCATGCCCATAACTTCAGTGTAAAACTTGATGGATTTGTCTAGATCACCTACGCGAAGCATAGTGTGGAGAATTCGACCGTTTGACATTTTTTGCTCCTAGCTTTGATTTACAAATAGCATTAGCTATCTGGGTATACTTTCTCTTTATATTCGCACAAATCTTCGATAATACAGCTACCGCAGCGAGGCTTTCTTGCTACGCACGTATAACGACCATGAAGAATGAGCCAGTGGTGCACATCGAGTTTGAACTCTTTTGGCACAACTTTTAATAGCTTCTGCTCGACATCATCAACCGTTTTTCCCATCGCAAATTTAGTGCGATTCGACACGCGATAAATGTGCGTATCGACGGCAATAGTTGGCCAACCAAAAGCGGTGTTGAGCACGACGTTTGCGGTCTTGCGACCTACACCTGGTAGCGCTTCTAACGCGGCACGATCTTCAGGAACTTCACCATTGTGTTTTTCCAACAAGATCTTACAAGTCTTGATTGTGTTTTCTGCCTTTGAGTTAAACAAACCGATGGTCTTTATGTATTCTTTTAAGCCATCGACTCCCAAATCAAGAATGCTTTGAGGTGTATTCGCTACAGGGAAAAGCTTGTCGGTGGCTTTATTGACGCTTACATCGGTTGCTTGAGCTGATAGTAATACAGCGATTAGCAGCTCAAAAGGGGAGCTCCAGTTAAGCTCAGTTTGAGGATTCGGATTGTTTTCTCGTAATCGCTCAAGAATTTCGATTCTTTTTATTTTGTTCATTGCTGACTTCCAATACCGTCTCTGCGGTTTATGAAAAAGGCTCCTATGACAGAGCCTTATCTTGTTATGCGTTAGTGACGCGAGCACGTTCTATGGTTGGTTTTTCTTCTTTTGGTTGACGTGCCTGAATTGAATTATCTATGACATTTTTGAGCGCTATCAACAGCCCAACACCGATAAATGCACCAGGTGGGAGAAGCGCTAACAGGAAGCTATTGTCAAATTGGAAAACTTGAATCCGTAGAGCTGAAGCCCAGTCTCCTAGGAGAAGGTCTGCTCCGTCGAATAGTGTGCCATTACCAATCAATTCGCGCATGGCACCTAAAACAACCAAGACGCTCGTCATACCAAGGCCCATCCACAAACCATCTAGCGCAGCGGGTGCAACATCATTTTTTGACGCGTAAGCTTCTGCTCGGCCAATAATAATGCAGTTCGTTACAATCAGAGGAATAAAGATACCTAGAGACAGGTACAAACCGTACGCATAGGCATTCATTAACAACTGAACGCAGGTAACGAGTGAGGCAATGATCATAACGAATACAGGTATACGGATCTCTTTTGGCACATAGTTACGAATAAGAGAAACTGTTACGTTGGATCCAACTAGCACGAGTAAGGTTGCAATACCAAGACCTAATGCATTGGTTATCGTGGAAGAAACCGCTAGCAGTGGACATAAGCCCAGCAGTTGTACGAGAGCGGGGTTGTTACTCCACATACCGTTTTTCATCAGTAATTTATTCTCATTCATTACTGCTCTCCTTCACAGCCTAACGGCTGGTTAAGAATGTCTTCACGAGATTGGTTTACGTAGTTAACGGTATTTCGCACCACTTTTACGACGGCTCTTGGCGTGATCGTTGCACCAGTAAATTGATCGAAATCGCCGCCATCTTTACGAACTTTCCACGAATTCCAATTGTTTTCCGTGACTTGTTTTCCTGTAAAGCTCAGGATCCAGTCGGTGACACGAAGATCGATTTTATCGCCCAGACCAGGGGTTTCTTGGTGGTTTAGGACGCGTGTCCCCAAAATATTGCCCTGATTATCAATCCCAGTAATCACTTTTATCTCACCATTGTAGCCATCTGGCGCGATAGATTCTATTGCGATTGCTGTTGGTTCACCATTCTTCGTGGCGAGGTAGGCTGGCATCGCACGTAATGTCCCCAGATCTGGAGACGTGACCATTGTACAAGCTTGCGTGAGTGCGTTGTCATGCATGTTTTCTGGAATGACTTGATTCAAAACAGAAAGTAATTGTTTTTGCTCTTGTACCTTGATTTGGTCTTTTGTTAGGTACTGAGTAAGGGCGACTAATCCGGTTGTTGCACATGCAAATATCGCGAGTGTCAGACCATTTTTTCTAATAGCGGTTAACATGTTTACCTCAGTGACCGTAAGTTCTAGGTTTGGTGTAGTAATCGATCAGTGGCACACACATATTTGCAAGCAACACTGCAAATGCAACACCATCTGGGAAACCGCCCCAACTGCGAATGATAAAAACCAAAGCACCAATAAGCGCACCGAAGATTAAACGTCCTTTGACGGTGGTAGACGCCGAAACGGGATCGGTTGCAATAAAGAATGCGCCAAGCATGGTTGCACCAGATAACAAGTGTAAAATTGGCGACGCAGTTTCCCCTGGCGTCAGCAACGTGAACACTAGGCTAAACAGAGTCAGACTCGCAAGGAAACCTGCTGGAATATACCATTGGATGATACGCTTTTTGATCATGACTATGCCGCCAAGAAGGTAAGCAAGGTTTACCCATTGCCAACCAATACCACCTAAGCCATCAAATATCGGCTGCGACATTACTTCGCTTGGAGTGGCACCTGTAAGAATGCCAGTCTTAAATGCATCAAGTGGTGTCGCCATTGTCACACCGTCAACACCTGAGCGAACTTGCTGAAGTGATAAGCCGTCGTAATCATAGCCCGTAAAAATTAAAGAGAGTGTATCTGCAAAATTTACGTGATCAGGTATGAGTGACGTCGGGGCACTCCAACTCGTCATTTGCACTGGGAATGAGATTAACAAGACCACATAAGCGACCATGGCAGGATTGAATAAGTTTTGACCAAGGCCACCATATAGGTGTTTAGCAATTACGATCGCGAAAATAAGTCCGATCACCATAATCCACCACGGAGACCATGGTGGAATAGCAACGGCTAATAACCAAGCGGTAACGATCGCACTGTTATCACGTAGTGCTCGCATCGGCGAACGTTTACGGAAGACCATAACTAAGGCTTCAAGTGATACAGCGACTGCGATGGCAAAAATCAGCTGAATAAGCGTTCCCCAGCCAAAGAAGTAGGTTTGAGCTACTAAACCTGGAAGTGCGCAAAGTGCCACCCATTTCATTAAGTCTGGCGTACTACGACGACTGTGGGTATGCGGTGAACTGGCAATAAAAAACGACACTACTCGTTCTCCTCAGTATTATTTTTATTAGCTTCTTGTTGCGCTTTGCGGGCCTTCGCGCGCGCAATTGCTGCGGCAACCGCGGCTTTTTTCGGATCCACTTCTGGTTCTTCAGAAGTTGCTTCTTCAACAGGCTCAGTTTGCGTTTCTTGCTTAGTTTTACGCGCTTTGGCACGTGCAATGGCAGCAGCCACGGCGGCTTTTTTCGGATCTTCGGTTTGCTCGGCAGGTGCTTCAGCTTCTTCCGCTTCAGTTGAGTCTGCTTGTTTCGCTTTACGAGCCTTCGCGCGCGCAATTGCTGCGGCAACCGCGGCTTTTTTCGGATCCACTTCTGGTTCTTCAGAAGTTGCGTCTTCAACAGGCTCAGTTTGCGTTTCTTGCTTCGCTTTACGTGCTTTGGCACGTGCAATGGCAGCTGCCACGGCGGCTTTTTTCAGATCGTCGGTTTGCTCGGCAGGTGCGTCAGCTTCTTCCGCTTCGGTTGAGTCTGCTTGCTTCGCTTTGCGCGCTTTG
>NZ_JAWOTI010000007.1:0-180590 GCF_033338775.1 Vibrio sp. Vb1018 | reverse complement strand
TCTTCCGCTTCGGTTGAGTCTGCTTGCTTCGCTTTGCGCGCTTTGGCTCGAGCAATTGCAGCGGCAACTGCGGCTTTCTTCGGATCGCTGTCTTGCTGTGCAGACGTTTCCGATTCTACAGATTCAGTTGAATCTTCTTGTTGTGCTTTTTTCGCTTTAGCTCGGGCGATGGCGGCCGCAACTGCCGATTTTTTATCATCAGCGTTATTGTCTGGCGTTTCGCCTTGTTCTTTTTGCGCTTTACGTTCGCGAGCAAGACGTTTGCGTTCTTCGCGCAGTTTTGCCATTTCTGAGTTATCAGGTTCACTAGAGCCTGCTTTAGCTGCTGCCGCTTGTTTAGCCTTCGCTTTGGCAATGGCTGCCGCTACGGCTGGTTTTACTGCTGGCTCTGCTTTTTCAGTGGTTTCTGTCTTTTGAGCTTTCACTCGTGCGATTGCTGCTGCTATCGCATCATCGCCGCCAGAAGACTTCATCTCTTTACGGCGCTGATCGGCAGCTTTCTTGAAGCGATTTTCACGTTCTGCTTTTTCGCGTTCCATACGCGCTTTTTTCTCTTCAAAACGCAGTTTTGCTCGCTCTGCAGCTTCCGCTTCTTGTGTTCTAGTTCGAATTTCTGCTTTCGCTTGACGGTAGTACTGTACGAGCGGAATTTCACTTGGACATACAAACGCACAAGCGCCGCACTCGATACAATCCTTTAAGTTTAATTCTTCGAGTTTGTCATACTCTTCAGCTTTTGCATGCCATTGCAGTTGTTGAGGCAGCAGCGAAGCAGGGCACGCTTCGGCACATTGGCTACAGCGAATACATTCCATCTCATACTGGTGCGGAGAGATCTCACGACGAGTCGGAGCAAGGATACAGTTTGCTGTCTTGGTAATCGGCACTTGGGAGTGAGGAAGGGTAAAGCCCATCATTGGCCCACCCATAATTAAACGCTGTAACTTCTTATCTGCTTTATAGCCAAACTCATCCAACAGTGCTTGTACTGGTGTCCCTAACAATGCCCAAACGTTGCGTGGTTGTTTGAAGGTTTTACCAGTGAGAGTCACGATGCGCTTTATCATCGGTTCACCGTCGATGACTGCGCGTTTTATAGCGTAAAGAGAACCAACATTCTGAACCAAAATACCAATATCGGCTGGAATCGCGCCACTTGGTACTTCTTTATTGGTTAAAATTTTGATCAGCTGTTTTTCACCGCCAGAAGGGTATTTAGTCGGGATAACGCGAATAACGATATCTTTGTTTATAGCCGCAGCTTCTAGCGCTTTGATTGCTTCTGGCTTGTTGTCTTCAATGCCAATAATCGTGAGCTTTGGTGTCAGGATATGTTCGACAATTTCGATACCTTGAATAAGCTCTTCGGCATGTTCTTGCATGAGCTTGTCATCAGACGTGATGTATGGCTCGCACTCTGCTGCATTAACGATAAGAATCTCGGTACGAGCAAAACCTGATTGGATTTTTTTTGCAGTAGGGAAGCCTGCGCCACCCATACCAGAAATACCAGCGAGACGAATAATATCAATCAGTGCGTCAGGGGTTTCTTGTTGGTAATCTGCGACGGGGTTTCTTTCACACCATGCATCTTTCCCATCAGGCGTGATGACTGCGCACAACTCACTTAACCCAGAAGGGTGCGCGACAGTTCGTGGCTCAATCGCGGTGAGCGTACCTGATGTTGGAGCATGCACTGGAACCGTAAAGCCGGTCTCCGATTGCGTTAATGGCTGACCTTTTAATACGTAGTCACCTTCGGCAACCAGTAGGTTACCCGCTTTACCAATGTGCTGTTTTAGCGGCAATACAATTTCTGACGGGATAGCCGCATGAGCGAGTTCAGTTTTGTTGGACTGCTTTTTATTTTCTGCCGGATGCACACCACCTGGGAAATCCCAAAGCGCGCCTGTACGAATTTGTTCAATCAAAGACAACATGTGAAACCTTACTTAATTGAATCTTTCACGTTCGCTGCATTGTCGGCAGCATCCGTAATGTTAAGTACCGGAATGGAGTGAAGTTGCCACTTCCAGCTTTCTGTGGTCGTTGCCACAGGAATCATTTCAATACAATCAGTCGGACATGGGGCAACACACAAGTCACAGCCCGTACATTCGTCTTTGATTACGGTATGGACCGCCTTTGTTCCGCCTACAATTGCATCCACCGGACACGCCTGAATACACTTAGTGCAGCCAATACACATGTCTTCATGAATAAACGCAACGGTTGGAATTTTGCTGTCGAGATCGTGCGCAGATTCTTCTGGCTCAACACCCATTAAGTCGGCTAGCTTTTCGATTGTTGCCTGGCCTCCAGGGGGACATTTGTTGATGTGGTCGCCATTTGCAATTGCTTCAGCATAAGGACGGCAACCAGGGTAGCCACATTGACCGCATTGAGTTTGCGGTAAAATGGCGTCGATTTGATCCACAATAGGGTCCGCTTCAACTTTAAAGCGAATAGAAGCAAAACCAAGTATCGCGCCGAAAATCGCAGCCAGAACCGCTAACGCGATAATCGCAATTAAAATCGTACTCATCGCTTACTTCACCAAACCTGTAAAGCCCATAAAGGCGAGTGACATTAAACCTGCTGTAATCATTGCTATTGATGCACCTTTAAAAGGTACAGGAACGTCGGCGGCGGCTATGCGCTCTCGCATGGATGCAAAAAGTATCAACACCAATGAGAAACCAACAGCGGCGCCGAAGCCGTAGATGATCGATTCAATAAAGTTATGGTTTTCATTAATGTTAAGAAGTGCCACGCCCAATACTGCGCAGTTTGTTGTGATCAGCGGTAAGAAAATGCCAAGCAAGCGATAAAGCGTCGGGCTGGTTTTGTGCACAACCATTTCGGTGAACTGCACCACAACGGCTATCACCAAAATAAAACTCATGGTTCGAAGGTACTCAATACCCAGTGGACGAAGGATGTAGCTTTCCACTAAATACGCACACACTGACGCGAGCGTTAGCACAAAAGTTGTCGCTAAGCCCATACCTATTGCTGTTTCCAGTTTTTTGGACACGCCCATGAAAGGACATAGGCCCAAAAACTTCACCAGTACAAAGTTGTTCACCAGCACAGTGCCGACCAACAACAAAATATATTCGGTCATAGTTATTACGTTCTTAAAATCCGATCTTGATATTATCGTGTTTTGTGACACCAATAACAACCAGTGAACGATGTGGTTTTACATACACGATGGAAAAATAGTCGTCTATTTGATCTATTTTGATGAATCAATAAGAAATTGAATCGTTTGCTGAATGTATTGTTAGCGAGAGGATACTACCTATTAATTTTCATCTAATGTGTGATTTTAAAAAAAGCCCGCCTCTTCCAGGTAGAAAAGAGAGGCGGGCAACGCATATTTACAAGCTAATTATTTAAACTTTCTGAGTGCTTGATGGACTGTGTTTATATCTTACTTGTGAAGGTACGAGTGATGACGTCTTGCTGTTGCTCTGTCGTTAGAGAGTTAAAACGTACCGCATAACCAGACACTCGAATCGTCAACTGAGGGTATTTCTCTGGATGTTCAACCGCATCCAATAACATCTCTCGGTCCAGAACGTTGACGTTAAGGTGTTGACCACCTTCAATCGCAATGCCCTCGTTGCTTGCTTCGTGATGGAAGTAACCATCCATTAGCGCGGCTAGGTTTTTCTTCTGACTTAATTCATCTTTACCCAGTGCGTTAGGCACAATTGAGAAGGTGTAAGAAATACCATCTTTCGCGTAAGCAAACGGCAGTTTAGATACCGATGCCAAAGACGCAACCGCCCCTTTTTCATCACGACCGTGCATTGGGTTTGCACCCGGCCCAAAAGGCATACCTGCGCGACGGCCATCTGGTGTATTACCCGTTTTTTTGCCGTAAACCACGTTAGATGTGATCGTTAGGATAGATTGAGTTGGCACTGCTTCGCGGTAGGTGTGCATCTTCTGAATTTTCTTCATGAAGCGCTCAACCAGATCACAAGCGATGTCATCAACACGGGCATCATTGTTACCAAATTTTGGATAATCACCTTCGATTTTAAAATCAACGGCGATGCCATCTTCATCACGAACGGGTTTCACGGTTGCGTATTTAATTGCTGCTAAAGAGTCTGCAACAACAGACAGACCTGCAATACCACACGCCATCGTGCGGTGCACGTCGCGATCCATCAATGCCATCAGTGATGCTTCGTAGCTGTAACGGTCATGCGAATAATGGATGATGTTCAACGCTGTGACGTATTGCGTTGCTAGCCACTCCAACATATTGTCGAAACGAGGCATCAAAGCGTCAAAGTCGAGAATTTCATCTTGAACTTTGTCCACTACCGGACCCACTTGCGCTTTCGATTTTTCATCGATACCACCATTGATGGTGTAAAGCAGTGCTTTTGCAAGGTTGGCACGTGCACCAAAGAATTGCATGTGCTGACCAACAACCTGCGGGCTCACACAACAGGCAATCGCGTAGTCGTCATTGTCGAAATCAGGACGCATTAGATCGTCGTTTTCGTATTGAACCGAAGAGGTATCAATCGACACTTTTGCAGCATATTGTTTGAACGCTTCAGGCAATTGCTCTGACCAAAGAATCGTCATATTTGGTTCAGGAGCAGGGCCCATAGTATGTAGCGTATGTAAGTATCGGAATGTCGTTTTAGACACTAGTGTACGGCCATCAACACCCATACCTGCCATGGCTTCGGTTGCCCAGATTGGGTCGCCAGAAAACAATGAATCGTATTCTGGTGTGCGTAGGAAGCGAACCATGCGTAGCTTCATGATGAAGTGGTCAATCATTTCTTGCGCTTGTGATTCATCAATCAAATCGTTTGCGATATCGCGCTCTAGATAGACGTCTAGGAAAGTCGAAGTACGGCCCAGTGACATTGCTGCGCCGTTTTGCGATTTAACCGCCGCTAGGTAGCCAAAGTAGGTAAATTGGATCGCTTCTTGTGCTGTTTTTGCAGGTAGCGACATATCAATGCCGTATTTCAGACCCATTTGACGAATGTCTTCAAGTGCTTGAACTTGATCGGCTATTTCTTCGCGAAGACGAAGTGTTTTCTCAAGATCGTTGCCTTGTTCTAAGAACGTTTGTGTTGAATTGTATTGTTCTTTTTTGTCTGCTTTTAAGAAGTCGATACCGTATAGGGCGAGACGGCGATAGTCACCAATGATACGACCACGGCCATAAGCATCAGGAAGGCCCGTGATGATGCCGGATTTACGACAGGCTAGAATTTCTTTGGTGTAAAGGTCGAAACACGCTTTGTTGTGAGTTTTACGGTATTCAGTGAAGATTTTTTCAACCGTTGGATCCAATTCGCGGCCATAAACTTCGCACGAGTTTTTTACCATGCGAATCCCGCCATTGGCGATGATTGCACGTTTTAGCGGTTGATCAGTTTGTAAGCCAACGATCTTTTCCAGATCTTTGTTGATGTAGCCTGCATCGTGGGAAGTGATTGTTGAGGGCAAGTCTGTGTCAAAATCAATAGGGGCGTGTGTGCGGCTTTCTTGTTTTATGCCTTCAAGCACTTGGTTCCATAATGCTGAAGTGGATTTGCTAACCTCGGCTAAGAAAGACTCGTCTCCCTCATAGGGTGTATAGTTTTTTTGGATGAAGTCACGAGTGTTGACAGAGTTTTGCCATTCACCAGCAGTAAATCCAGCCCATGCATCTAGCATGTCAGTTGTCGGAATAGTCATAAGTAAATCCCTAAGTTATTGATAATTAGAATGGAGGCGACGAGTAGGACGGAACCATTCTTAACCCTTTTAATCGTATGGATTTATTTATTATGAGTAAAATGAATGCTTTTCATTTTTTTAATGATTAAATTGCATTAATAATAGATTCAACTATTTACGATTGTGTTTTGCTAGAAAAGAGACAGAATTAAATGTGTGGTGCTGTGAGAACACTATCTATGACAATGTTATGAGTTCTGTAATTTGAACTTATTTCGGTGTGATTTTATGGCGCCTAGATTGGCTTAGATTTCCTGGCGATTAAGATACAAAAAAAGCCGTGTCTTGCGACACGGCTTTTCTATAATCTGGCTCCTCCTGCTGGGCTCGAACCAGCGACCTGCGGATTAACAGTCCGTCGCTCTACCAACTGAGCTAAGGAGGAATTGCTTTGCTTGAAAGCGGGACGAATCTTACCGAGCACTCAAACTACTGTCAACAGTAAAAAAATACATTTTTAGCAAAAAATATTGAGTTAAGGGCTTTACTTTTCTGTATGGCTTGCCAGTAAAGGCTCGAGGTTAGTTATCCACTAAATTTGTGGATAAGTATGTTGATGAGATCTGGGTAAAGAAAGTTGATATGCAACTAAGTTTTTATTTAATGAATTTTTAGTCAGAGTTATGCGTAAAATAAGCAAATAAAACAGAGATTTATCGATGTTAATCAAAAGGCATTCAAAGTGGATAAAAATCAATCTTTTGGGGATAAGAAAGTTTTAAGCTAATTTTTGGGGAAAAGTTGTGGAAACTATAATGTGAAGAATGTGTGTAGCTCTTCAACTAGGGCGAAGTACTATATCAGAGTCACTTTTGTATGGCTATAGCATTCTAGACAAACAAGAAAATTTATTAACAATGATGGTTAAATTCTCGATAGACGTAGATTTCATTAGCTAAGGTGTATATATATACAGCCAAAGCGCAGTAAAATTGAGGAAGGGTATGAGTAAAGTCTATGAATTGGTCTCCGATTATCAGCCGTCGGGCGATCAACCAGGAGCGATCAATCAGTTGCTTGAGGGGCTCGATGCTGGGCTAGCACATCAAACCTTGTTGGGGGTCACAGGCTCAGGTAAAACCTTCACACTAGCGAATGTGATTGCTCAAGCCCAACGACCTGCAATATTACTTGCGCCAAACAAAACGCTTGCTGCTCAGTTATATGGTGAGATGAAGTCATTCTTTCCTAATAATGCGGTTGAGTATTTTGTTTCTTACTACGATTACTACCAACCTGAAGCGTACGTTCCCACAACAGATACTTTCATTGAAAAGGACGCTTCGGTTAACGCCCACATTGAGCAAATGCGACTGTCTGCCACTAAAGCTTTATTGGAACGGAAAGACGCTATTATCGTTGCTTCGGTTTCAGCTATCTATGGTTTGGGTGATCCGGAATCCTACTTACAAATGATGCTTCATTTGCGACGTGGAGATGTGATTGATCAGCGTGATATGCTTCGTCGCCTAGCGGAGCTCCAATACTCGCGCAATGACGTTGCATTTGAGCGTGGCCAATTCCGTGTTCGAGGTGAAGTGATTGACATCTTCCCAGCCGAATCAGACCAAGACGCTGTGCGCGTTGAGATGTTTGACGATGAGGTGGATTGCATCAGTGTGTTCGACCCATTGACAGGCGTGGTCAAACAACGAGACTTGCCGCGCTATACCATCTATCCCAAGACGCACTATGTCACGCCAAGAGATCGCATTCTTGAAGCGATTGAAAATATTAAAGTCGAACTAGAAGTGCGCAAAAAGCAGCTTCTAGATAACAACAAGCTACTGGAAGAGCAGCGAATTAGCCAGCGCACTCAATTCGATATCGAAATGATGAATGAGTTGGGCTTTTGCTCCGGTATCGAAAACTATTCTCGTTATCTCAGTGGACGCTCGGAAGGTGAGCCGCCACCAACCCTGTTTGACTACTTACCTCATGATGGCTTGTTGATCATCGATGAATCTCACGTGACAGTACCGCAGATAGGTGCCATGTATAAAGGTGACCGTTCGCGTAAAGAAACGCTGGTGGAGTTTGGTTTCCGGTTACCTTCAGCTTTGGATAATCGTCCACTGAAGTTTGAGGAGTTTGAAGCACTAGCGCCACAAACGATTTTCGTCTCTGCTACGCCCGGAAATTACGAACTAGAAAAATCGGCGGGTGATGTGGCGGATCAAGTCGTTCGTCCAACAGGCTTGCTTGACCCTGAGTTGGAAGTTCGCCCAGTAGCGACCCAAGTCGACGACCTATTGTCTGAGATCCGTATTCGCGCTGCTAAAGATGAACGAGTTCTGGTTACAACACTGACCAAACGAATGGCTGAAGATCTCACCGAATACCTTCACGAACATGATGTTAAGGTACGTTATTTACACTCAGACATTGATACTGTTGAGCGTGTGGAAATTATCCGTGACCTTCGTCTTGGGGAATTTGACGTGCTGGTGGGAATAAACTTATTGAGAGAGGGCCTGGATATGCCAGAGGTCTCGTTAGTTGCAATTTTGGATGCGGATAAAGAGGGCTTCTTGCGGTCTGAACGCTCACTCATTCAGACCATTGGTCGTGCTGCACGAAACATCGAAGGTAAGGCGATTTTATACGCTGACCGAATCACCAACTCAATGAAAAAGGCGATGGATGAAACTAACCGTCGTCGCGAGAAGCAGGAAGCGTACAACGAAGAAATGGGTATTTCGCCACAAGCGCTCAAACGAAATATCAAAGACATCATGGAACTTGGCGATATCACTAAGTCTAAACGCCAGCGTAACACTAAACAGGTACCATTATCGAAAGTGGCGGAGCCTTCGCAAACTTACGAGGCACTGTCCCCTCAGCAGCTAGAAAAAGAAATCAATCGACTGGAGGCAGCGATGTATCAGCATGCGCAAGATTTAGAATTTGAGTTAGCGGCACAAAAGCGTGACGAGATTGAAAAACTACGAGCGCAGTTCATCGCAAATAGTTGAACAAACTTACCGATTTAACTATCCAAGCATTTTAGGTCGCTTGTAAAAAAAGAAGCCAATAGGCAGTCGGGTCTATTGGCTTGTTTTGTGAACATATCGTTCACTAACAACGTCAGTTGGCTAGGTGACCCGAGGGGTCACTATCGTTACAGCATGGTTTGTGCCACTTTTTAAATAATTGATATTATTTTTGAATTTTTTCCTTTGCCCATAATTTAGCTAATGTTATTTGCAAAATGCAAAGCGTAATGCGATTATTGTTTAAAACACAACAAAATAATAGCTAGGTTATGCAACAAAAACCCGAAGGCCCAAAGTCTCGTTACCTTTTAATGGTCGAGGACACCGCATCTGTTGCGGCTCTGTACCGCTCATACCTGACACCGCTTGGCATAGATATCAATATTGTCGGCACAGGTAGGGATGCCATTGAGAGCCTAAATCATCGAATTCCAGATCTTATTTTACTCGATCTCCGTCTGCCAGATATGACGGGGATGGACGTTTTACATGCCGTTAAAAAGAGTCATCCCGACGTACCTATAATTTTTATGACCGCTCACGGTTCTATCGATACCGCTGTCGAGGCCATGCGTCATGGCTCACAAGACTTTCTAATTAAACCGTGTGAAGCAGACCGTTTACGTGTCACGGTTAACAATGCAATTCGTAAAGCGACCAAGCTAAAAAATGAAGCCGATAATCCAGGCAATCAGAGCTATCAGGGGTTTATCGGCAGTAGCCAAACCATGCAGCAGGTTTACCGTACGATAGATTCAGCGGCGAGCAGTAAAGCGAGTATTTTTATCACAGGTGAAAGTGGAACTGGTAAAGAGGTATGTGCCGAGGCTATTCACGCAGCAAGTAAACGTGGTGACAAACCTTTTATTGCAATTAACTGTGCTGCAATTCCAAAAGATTTGATTGAGAGTGAACTGTTTGGTCACGTAAAAGGGGCCTTTACTGGCGCTGCGAATGATCGTCAAGGGGCAGCTGAGTTAGCGGATGGCGGCACACTTTTTCTAGATGAGCTTTGTGAGATGGACTTGGATTTACAAACCAAGTTGCTACGATTTATTCAAACGGGCACATTCCAAAAAGTGGGTTCCTCAAAAATGAAGAGCGTGGATGTGCGCTTTGTTTGTGCCACTAACCGTGATCCCTGGAAAGAGGTACAAGAAGGTCGATTCCGTGAAGATTTGTACTATCGTTTGTATGTCATTCCTTTGCATTTACCGCCTTTACGCGAACGAGGCGAAGATGTTATTGAAATTGCATACTCACTGCTAGGTTACATGTCACACGAAGAAGGAAAAAGCTTCATACGTTTTGCGCCTGATGTCATCGAGCGATTCAACAGCTATGAGTGGCCGGGTAACGTTCGTCAGTTACAAAACGTGCTACGCAATATCGTTGTTCTAAACAACGGTAAAGAGATTACGTTGGACATGTTACCGCCACCGTTGAATCAACCGCTTGACCGTCCGTCGTCTGTGGCTAAATTAATTGAGCCGAAAGCGATGACCGCATCTGAGATTATGCCATTATGGATGACGGAAAAAATGGCAATCGAGCAAGCGATTGAAGCATGTGATGGCAATATTCCTCGAGCGGCGGGATACCTTGATGTCAGTCCGTCGACGATTTACCGCAAGTTACAGGCATGGAACGGCAAGGAAGAGCGGCAAAAAGTATGAGTGTAAATGTATTAAATCAGCAAAAAATAGATGAACTGTCGATGGAAATTGGCAGTGACAACGTACCTGTACTGTTCGATATCTTCCTAGGAGAAATGGATACCTATATCGAGAACTTATCCCAACTGCAGGGGGCAGAGCGATTAGCTTACTCAAAAGAAATCAGCCACGCGTTGAAAAGTAGTGCTGCGAGCTTTGGGGCAGATCGCCTTTGTGAACTGGCTATGTCCATAGACAAAAAAGCGAAAGCCGGTGAGTTGACTGCGGAGTCTGAGGAGTTAGAGGCTATGTTCGATCTTTTGCACGAAACTCGAGATGCTTATCGCTCTTGGCGACAGTAACTATTTATTCCTATTAACCATTTTTTCTTAGTAAACATCTGTTCTTACTGGATGCCTGAACTAAAACCCTTCGATGACAGAAGGGTTTTCATTATCAATAAACACCTTAAAAGAGGGCGCTAACCAGGTAACGTGCTCTTAAATAGAAAGTTGTAGCTGATTTTCAATCGCTAGTTTGAGCTTGTTTCTATCGTGACGCCAGTCTCGGTTAGAGGAGGCGAGTGACTCCGTCACTACATTCCATTGACTTAAGACGTCTTGCTCGGTTTTCTCTGCTAGAACCACGTCTATTTTTCTTCCTTGACAGGCACGTTCACACCATTCTAATTTTTGAGCCATCGTCATTCGTCCCGCTGGGCCGTATTCTGGACTCAGGTTAGCAACAAAAATGACTTTTGCTTTTGTGTTTGCTGCAATCGCTTTGCCGAGTTCAGGCAGCAATAAAGGAGGCATGATACTGGTTAAAAAACTGCCAGGGCCAAGAATAATCGCGTCCGCTTCCGCCAAAGCTGTGATGGCTTCTTTGGTGGCAGGCACTTCTGGTGAAAGGTCCAAGCGTCGTAGGTCTGCTTTCATTTCGTCGACATTTGTTTCTCCCGTAACCCACTTCCCATCTACGGATAACGCGGAAAGATCCGAAGGGTGTTCGGACATAGGAAGGATGTTAACGTCGACTTTTAACATATTGCGAATCAGATTAATGGCATCTAAAGGCCTGACCGATAAGTTATCGAGTGCAGTAAGCATCAAATTACCAAGATTATGACCATCAAGTTCGCCAGTGCCTTTGAAGCGATATTCAAACATCATCGAACTGATTGAAGGCTCTGTAATGAGCTGATTAATACAGTTACGTGTGTCTCCCCAAGCGATTCCTCCTTGGCAGTGACGAATTCTTCCTGTTGAACCACCATTGTCAGTCGTGGCAACAATCCCAGTTGCATTGCTGCCAAAATCTCGTAATGCGGCCAGCATTCGACCTAAGCCATGACCACCGCCAACAGCGACCACTTTTTTATCTGTGTAGATATTCATTATGTTCTTCTAATAATCTAATAAAAAACGGCTACAATTTATCTTAAGGAGTGTCTTAAAGGTACTCACTTAGCGGTAAATTGTGTCTCTAGAGAGTTTTTTATCACTCAAGTCTGGATTCCATTACAAATATTAAGTATTTTACACCGCAAAGCTATCAGAGATTTCATATCTCTGGTTGCCATAACTCCGAGCTCACTATTGCTAAGTCCTTGGATAAGCGTTTTGAGCCAGTGGCATACTGTCACAAGGGCATGATTGGAAATGGCCATGCCTCCCGTGTTTGGAAAGGTGTTCCGTGGCGCAACAATTCGAAGACAAATTTCATCGTAAGTTTTATTACTTGCGTCTGTCTGTGACCGACGTATGTAATTTCAAATGTACCTATTGCCTTCCTGATGGCTATAAGCCTTCGGGCAATAAAAACTCGTCTTTTTTATCTCTCCCTGAAATCAAACGGGTCGTAAAAGCATTCGCTGATTGTGGCACGTCAAAAGTGCGCATCACTGGTGGTGAGCCTAGCTTACGCAAAGATTTTACCGACATTATCCATTCAGTAGCGGCGACGCCTGGCATTCAAAAAGTTGCAACGACAACCAATGGCTACCGCATGGCAAAACAAGTCGCAGACTGGCGTGAAGCGGGTTTAACCCACATTAATGTCAGTGTGGATAGCCTTGACCCGCGTATGTTTCATCAAATCACAGGTGAAAATAAGTTTACTGAAGTCATGAATGGTATCGAACGTGCGTTCGAGGTCGGTTATGAGCAAGTAAAAGTTAATGTGGTGTTGATGAAAGATCTGAACCATCACGAGCTGCCAGCGTTTCTTAACTGGATAAAAGATCGTCCAATCCAACTGCGTTTCATTGAGTTGATGCAAACGGGTGAGATGGATGAGCTATTTAATAAGCACCATGTATCCGGAGTGGCAATTCGTAACCAGCTAATTGCAAATGGTTGGTTGCTGAAAGTGCGCTCGCATAATGATGGTCCTGCGCAAGTATTTGTTCATCCTGATTACAAGGGTGAAATAGGTCTTATCATGCCTTATGAAAAAGACTTTTGTGAAAGCTGCAACCGACTGCGCGTTTCTGCGATGGGTAAGCTGCACCTATGTCTGTTTGGAGACCACGGTGTAGAATTGCGTGATCTTTTGGAACGTGATGAGCAAGAGAGTGAGCTTATTGAACGTATCCAGGCGCAGTTACAAACCAAGTCGGTAAGCCATTTCTTGCATGATGGCAATACTGGTATGACGCCACACCTCGCGTCTATCGGCGGCTAACTTCATTCAATTTTTAGAGCGAGTTCACTGATAAGCTGGCTCTAACTTTTTCCGAATCGATACCAAGCGTATCAAAGCTAATTAAGAGAATAGGTGAACAAATGGGTCACGCCGAAAGCAAATTCCAACCTGCAAATATTGCCGTTCTAACGGTATCTGACACTCGTACTGAAGAAAACGATACCTCTGGTCGTTACCTAGCTGAGCATGCTCAAGAAGCGGGTCACAACGTAGTAGACAAGCAAATTGTTATTGATGACATGTATAAGATCCGCGCGATTGTTTCTCAATGGATTGCTGATGAAAGCGTACAAGCGATCATGATTACTGGTGGTACAGGTTTCACCTCACGTGATAGCACGCCAGAAGCACTTAAGCCTCTATTTGATAAAGAAGTTGAAGGTTTTGGTGAGTTGTTCCGTATGGTGTCGTACGAAGAGATCGGTACGTCTACGATTCAGTCTCGTGCGATTGCTGGTTTTGCTAACCACACCGTGATCTTCGCAATGCCAGGTTCAACTGGTGCGTGCCGCACAGGCTGGACAAAAATTATTAAACAGCAGTTGGATGCAAGTCATCGCCCTTGTAACTTCATGCCACACCTATCTGTATAACCTTTCCTAAAAGCGAAGGAAAAACAATGACCCAATTTACACATATCAATGCTTCTGGCGAAGCAAACATGGTTGACGTGTCAGCAAAAACGGAGACGGTTCGTGAAGCTCGTGCTGAAGCATTTGTTCACATGGCCCCAGAAACACTTCAACTGATTGTCTCTGGCCAGCACCACAAAGGTGATGTATTTGCGACGGCTCGTATTGCTGGTATTCAAGCTGCGAAGAAAACCTGGGATTTGATTCCACTTTGTCATCCGCTACTACTCTCTAAAGTTGAAGTTCAACTGGAAGCTATCGAAGCAGAAAACAAAGTTCGCATCGAATCAGTATGTAAACTTGCGGGTAAAACTGGTGTGGAAATGGAAGCGCTCACGGCAGCTTCCGTTGCTGCTCTAACGATTTACGATATGTGTAAAGCAGTACAAAAAGACATGGTCATTGGTCAAGTTCGTCTACTAGAGAAAACGGGTGGTAAATCTGGTCACTTTAAGGTGGAATCATGATTAAAGTACTTTTCTTTGCTCAAACTCGCGAGCTGATTGGCATCGACAGTGTCGAGTTAGACGGGCCGTTTGAAACGGTTGAATCCATTCGTGCACATCTAGTGGAAGAAGGCACTAAGAAAGATGGCAAGTGGGATTTAGCGCTCGAGCCAGGAAAGCTACTTGCTGCAGTGAACCAATCCATCGTCCCTCTGGATACACAAGTAAAAGCAGGTGACGAAGTGGCGTTTTTCCCGCCGGTAACTGGGGGTTAAGATGGATTCTCGTGTTTCTGTACAAATTGAAGACTTTTCGGTTGAGCAAGAATATCAACGTCTATCTGAAGGGACGGCTGCCGGCGCTGTCGTTACATTCGTTGGTAAAGTTCGAGATATGAACCTTGGGGATAATGTCATTGGTTTACATCTAGAGCACTATCCGGGGATGACAGAGAAGAGCTTGAGCGACATTTGTGATCAAGCTGAGTCTCGCTGGCCACTATTAGGTGTACGCGTGATTCATCGCGTCGGAGACATGGATAGCGGTGATCAAATTGTATTTGTGGGCGTTTCCAGTGCGCACCGCGGCGCGGCATTTGATGCGTGCGAGTTCATCATGGATTATCTGAAAACCCAAGCTCCATTTTGGAAAAAAGAGCGTACGACGAATGAAGATCGTTGGGTTGAGTCGCG
Organism: Vibrio sp. Vb1018; assembly: GCF_033338775.1. Lineage (NCBI taxonomy): Bacteria > Pseudomonadati > Pseudomonadota > Gammaproteobacteria > Vibrionales > Vibrionaceae > Vibrio > Vibrio sp. Vb1018. The sequence goes on along the minus strand of NZ_JAWOTI010000007.1, from coordinate 165,691 downwards.
CGACACCGATCATCAAGCTGCACAGCGTTGGGAAAAATAGAACTAACCCGCATTCTAGTGAAAAAAGCTAAGTGCTAATGGTACTTAGCTTTTTTTGTATTTATCTTCATTGTATTGCTCACTTTGTTTCAATATTTCCTATCTTTTGTCTGGTGATATTCTTCACAATAAAAGTTTTTTGCCCAATATATAAACAATTATTTGTTAGACTTGATTTGTCATAAATGTTAAATGATGTGTAAATATCTAGCATAAGATGCTAGCAAATGGTTTAAACTCAGATTAATCGAAAGTTTCGCCTGTTAAATGTCGCTTCTGGTCTTTATTTGGCTGGTGAATGCTTTGGGGTTAGAGTTTACTGCTAGATATGTGTGGTTTAGTCAGCATTATTGGTTTTTTTGCTACATTTTTATGGCAAATTACTTCAATGATTGCTAATGTGTGCCGCAGTCTTTGTAAGGTTTTAGACTTTTGTGCTCAGAAAGTGCACTAAAAAAATCTAAAACTCTGACCGTTCCAGGCCCTTACAAAGAAGTCATGGATGCTAACGAAAAAATTTGGAGTTTTACGCATGTATAAGAATAAAATCACGCGCGCTTTATTTATTGGTGCTGGTCTTTCTCTCGCTCTAGCTGGTTGTGGTGAAAAGCCTGCGGAGAAACAAGCTGCTGAGCCTGCTCCGGCTCCAGCCCCTGAAGCTAAATCTGATTCTAAAGAGCCAAAACTTGCTGCTGTTCAAGAATTGGTGCGTGGTAACGGTACAGAAGTTGCGACAATAGACCCTCATAAATCTCAAGGTGTTCCAGAATCCCACGTGATTCGCGATCTTCTTGAAGGCCTTGTAAACCAAGATGCGGACGGTAACACTATCCCTGGTGTTGCAGAATCTTGGGAAACTGAAGACAACAAAACATACACTTTCCACTTACGTGAAGACGCAAAATGGTCAAACGGTGATCCTGTCACTGCAGGTGATTTCGTTTACAGCTTCCAACGTGCAGTCGATCCAGCAACCGCCTCTCCATATGCTTGGTACATGGAATACACCAAGATGAAGAACGCAAAAGACATTGTTGCGGGTAAAAAAGATAAGAGCGAGTTAGGTGTTAAAGCGGTTGACGACCACACGTTAGTGGTTGAGTTAGATACTGCAGTACCATATTTTGTAATGATGATGGGCCACACGACAGTGAAACCTGTTCATCAAGCAACTGTTGAAAAGTTCGGCGATCAATGGACGAAGCCAGAGAACTTTGTAGGTAACGGTGCTTATGTTGTTGACAACTGGGTTGTAAACGAGCGTTTGGTTCTAAAACGTAATGAACAGTACTGGGACAACGAAAACACAACGCTTGACCAAGTTACTTTCCTACCAATCGAGAACCAAGTAGCGGAAATGAACCGCTTCCTAGCGGGTGAAATCGACTTCACGAATGAGCTGCCTACAGAGCACTTCAAGCGTCTGAAGAAAGAGCACCCACAAGAAGTGTCTGTAACCGGTAACTTATGTACTTACTACTACATCTTCAATACGAAGAAAAAGCCGTTTGATGATGTTCGTGTGCGTAAAGCGATTTCTTATGCGATTGACCGTAACATTGTGACCGATGCGATTTTAGGTCAAGGTCAAAAGCCAGCTTACTTCCTAACACCTGAAATTACGGCAGGTTTCAACCCAGAAATTCCTGCATACGGCAAAATGACGCAAGAAGAGCGTAACGCAGAAGCTGCGCGTCTATTGGAAGAAGCGGGTTACGGCGCAGACAACCCTCTTGAATTTAACCTTCTATACAATACATCAGAGAACCATAAGAAACTTGCGGTTGCACTGGGTTCAATGTGGAAGAAGACGCTTGGTCTAGACGTTACGCTAGAAAACCAAGAGTGGAAAACTTATCTATCTACCAAAGATTCTGGCAACTTTGAGGTTGCTCGTGCAGGTTGGTGTGGCGACTACAACGAAGCTTCATCTTTCCTAACGCTGATGATGAGTAATAACACTACTGGTGGTATTCACTACGACAGCAAAGAGTACGATGCGATCATGAACAAAGCATTTGCTTCAACTTCTGACGAAGAGCGCCAAGCACTTTACCTAGAAGCAGAGAAGTTGATGGCAAAAGATATGCCAATCGCACCTATCTACCAGTACGTGAAATCACGTCTACTATCACCGAAAGTTGGTGGCTTCCCAGTAAATAACGCGGAAGACAAGATTTACTCTAAAGATCTCTACATCACAGAGTAATTCGTAACTCGATAGAACTATAAAAATGAGGCTCTACATGTGAGAAATTGCATGTAGCGCCTATCTTTAGTCCAAAAGAATTGGACGACTTCTTTAATTTAACTGTCACAGACTGAAAGAGTGAGTTTATGCTTAAATTCATCGCAAAAAGGATATTTGAGGCGATCCCAACAATGTTGGTTTTGATCACCGTATCTTTCTTTCTTATGCGCTTTGCACCGGGAAACCCTTTCTCGACAGAGCGCCCATTGCCACCCGAAGTAATGGCAAATATCGAAGCTAAATATGGCTTGGATAAACCTGTATTTGAACAATACACCACGTATTTGACCAATGTTATCCAAGGTGATTTCGGACCGTCATTTAAATACCTTGATTACTCAGTAAACGAGCTGATCGCGGTTGCCTTACCTGTTTCGGCTAAAGTGGGCTTCATCGCCTTTATCTTTACTTTGATAATGGGGGTTACCGTCGGTACCATTGCTGCGCTCAAGCAAAATACTTGGATTGATTACACCATTATGTCGACTGCGATGCTTGGTGTCGTAATGCCATCCTTTGTATTAGCGCCTGCGCTTATCTACATATTCTCGCTTCACTGGAATATCTTCCCTGCGGGCGGTTGGCAAGATGGTAGCTGGCAGTATTTAGTGCTTCCTGTTATTGGTATGTCGCTACTGTATGTTGCTACCTTTGCTCGTATCACGCGTGGTTCGATGATCGAAACCCTAAACAGTAACTTTATTCGTACGGCACGTGCTAAAGGTCTAAGTTACCGTTATATCATTATCAAACACGCTCTTAAGCCGGCACTTCTCCCTGTTGTTTCTTACATGGGTCCAGCTTTCGTAGGTATCATCACCGGTTCCGTTGTTATCGAAACCATTTTTGGTCTGCCTGGTATTGGTAAACTATTCGTTAACGCTGCGTTTAACCGTGACTACTCGCTAGTAATGGGGGTAACCATTCTGATTGGTTTCCTATTCATTCTATTCAACGCGATTGTAGATATTTTACTTGCAATGATTGACCCGAAAATTCGCTACTAACAGGGACGTTTGGTTATGTTAACGAAAAAAGAAAACCTAGAAGCGATTGAGAAATTCTCCGAAAACTTGGAGATTGAAGGTCGCAGTCTTTGGCAAGATGCTCGTATCCGTTTCATGCGCAACAAAGCGGCGATGGTGAGCTTATTCCTTCTTGTTCTAATGACGTTGGCGGTTATTATCCTGCCAATGATCGCACCGTACACATTTGATGATACTGACTGGTACGCGATGCACGTTGCACCGAATGCTGACCATTGGTTTGGTACTGACAGCTTAGGCCGTGATTTATACGTGCGTACGCTAATTGGAGGTCGTATTTCGTTGATGGTAGGTGTTATGGGTGCATTTGTAGCGGTACTGATTGGTACGCTCTACGGCGCAGCATCTGGTTTCATCGGCGGTAAAGTTGACCGCGTAATGATGCGTATTCTAGAAATTTTATACGCGGTACCGTTTATGTTCCTGGTGATTGTACTGGTAACATTCTTCGGTCGTAACATCATGCTGATCTTCGTTGCGATTGGTGCTATCGCATGGCTAGATATGGCGCGTATCGTACGTGGTCAGACTCTTAGTCTACGTAGCAAGGAGTTTATCGAAGCGGCACATGTGTGTGGTGTAAGCAACTGGAAAATCATTACTCGTCATATCGTACCGAACGTACTGGGTATTGTAGCGGTATACTCTACGCTGCTTATCCCAAGTATGATTCTAACGGAATCATTCCTATCATTCCTTGGTCTTGGTGTTCAGGAACCAATGACAAGTTGGGGCGCTCTTCTACAAGAAGGTGCACAGACAATGGAAGTAGCAATCTGGCAGCTGGCATTCCCAGCAGTGTTCATGGTTGTGACGCTATTCTGCTTCAACTACGTTGGTGACGGCCTGCGCGATGCGCTGGATCCAAAAGACAGATAATTAAAAGATAAGATTAAGGAAGCAATGATGAGCTTATTAGATGTCAAAGATCTGCGCGTCGAATTCACCACGCAAGATGGTATCGTAACCGCAGTAAACGATTTGAACTTTTCTCTAAACCAAGGCGAAACCTTAGGTATCGTTGGAGAGTCGGGATCAGGTAAATCTCAAACCGTATTCGCAATCATGGGCCTTTTGGCTAAGAACGGTATTATTTCTGGTAGCGCAAAGTTTGAAGGCAAAGAAATCCTAAACTTACCAGAAAAAGAACTGAACAAAGTGCGTGCGGAACAGATCGCAATGATCTTCCAAGACCCAATGACATCACTGAACCCTTACATGAAAGTGAGTGATCAGTTGATGGAAGTGCTTATGCTGCACAAAGGCATGGGCAAAGCGGAAGCATTTGAAGAATCAGTACGCATGCTGGAAGCGGTAAAAATCCCTGAAGCGCGTAAGCGTATCACGATGTACCCGCATGAGTTTTCAGGCGGTATGCGTCAGCGTGTAATGATCGCGATGGCGTTGTTATGTCGTCCTAAACTGCTTATTGCCGATGAGCCAACAACAGCACTTGATGTGACGGTACAAGCACAGATCATGGACTTGTTGAATGAGCTGAAATCTGAGTTCAACACAGCGATCATCATGATCACGCACGACCTTGGTGTGGTTGCAGGTTCGTGTGACAAGGTGCTGGTGATGTATGCAGGCCGTACTATGGAGTACGGTAACGTAAACGAAATTTTCTACAATCCAAGCCATCCTTATGCGGAGGGGCTGCTGAAGGCGATTCCTCGCCTCGATACTGAGGGTGAAATTCTGCCGACCATTCCTGGTAATCCACCAAACTTGCTTCGTCTACCGCCGGGCTGCCCTTATCAAGAGCGCTGTCACCGTGTGATGGATCGTTGTAAGCGCGAGGCGCCAATTCTGACACCATTTGGTGATGGTCGTCAGCGTGCATGTTTTTCTGAATGGGAGGCTTGGAACAAATGAACGCAGTAGACAAAAAACTAATTCTGGACATTTCTGAGCTGAAAGTTCACTTCAGCATTGCCTCAAAGTCGGCATGGCCGTGGTCAAAGCCTTCGAGCCTGAAAGCGGTAGATGGCGTGAACGTTCGACTATACGAAGGGGAAACGCTTGGTGTAGTAGGTGAATCAGGTTGTGGTAAATCGACGTTTGCTCGTGCCATCATTGGTCTGGTTGAAGCTACTGACGGCCAAGTAGTTTGGTTGGGTCAAGACCTTACTAAAATGAAAAGCGTTCAGCGCCGTGAGACGCGTAAAGAAATTCAGATGATTTTCCAAGACCCATTGGCATCGCTGAATCCGCGTATGACTGTTGGTGATATCATTGCTGAACCTCTTGAGACATTCTATCCAGAACTGTCTAAGCAGGAAGTGAAAGATCGCGTTAAAGAGATGATGGCGAAAGTTGGCCTATTACCTAACGTGATTAACCGTTACCCACACGAGTTCTCGGGTGGTCAGTGTCAGCGTATCGGGATAGCGCGTGCGCTTATCCTTAAGCCTAAGATGATCATTTGTGACGAGCCAGTATCGGCGCTTGATGTATCTATTCAAGCTCAGGTTGTTAACCTGCTTAAAGAGATTCAAAAAGAGTTAGGGCTTTCTCTGGTATTCATTGCGCATGACTTGTCTGTCGTTAAACACATTTCAGATCGCGTTTTAGTTATGTATTTAGGTAATGCCGTGGAACTTGGCGAGGCCGAGGCTCTGTTTGCTGATCCTAAGCACCCATATACGCGTGCGCTGATGTCTGCGGTTCCGATCCCGGACCCGGATATTGAGCGCAATAAGAAAATCCAAATGCTAGAGGGTGATCTTCCTTCACCTATCAACCCACCGTCGGGTTGTGTATTCCGCACTCGTTGCCCACAAGCAACCGAAGAGTGTGCGAAGACAAAGCCAACCATTTTAGGTAATGACGTTCACGCGGTATCTTGTTTACACGTTAGTGTATAAATTCAGCCTGTGACGGGCTTAAGCGCGACACCTTCATCGGGTCGCGCTTTTTTTATGTGTCTGATTTATACATTCGAATTTCTTGAACATGATGTCCTAAGTTCGATGATTCTCTGTTTGATAGGAAACGCTAATATAGACACAAACAGAACGAGAGGAGAGCAATCATGGGTAAGTTGGTTGAAGGTGTTTGGCAAGATGTCTGGTATGACACAAAATCAAATGGTGGCAAATTTGTGCGCGAAGATGCCGGATTCCGTAACTGGGTTAAAAACGACCCTGATGCGGAGTTTACACCAGAGTCCGGTCGATACCATTTGTATGTCTCTCTTGCTTGTCCGTGGGCACATCGAACCCTCATTTTCCGCAAGCTGAAAGGTTTAGAACCACATATTGATGTCACGGTCGTTTGCCCTGATATGCTCAGCCAAGGTTGGCAAATGGGGCTTCCTGAGCCATTGTTTGGTCACACGCGCATGTATCAAATTTACACGCAGGCCAAACCCGATTGCACGGGCCGCGTAACCGTGCCTGTACTTTGGGATAAAAAGACCAATACTATTGTGTCAAACGAGTCGTCAGAGATCATTCGCATGTTCAATTCGGAATTCAATACGTTAACAGGGAATCACGACGACTACTATCCAGATCATCTAAAACACGTTATTGATGAGTGGAACGATTTTGTTTATCCAAATGTCAACAACGGAGTGTATCGTTGTGGCTTCGCGACTACACAAGAGGCGTATGAAGAAGCGTTTGATTCTTTGTTTAATGCGTTAGATAAAATCGATGCTCACTTAGCGACGCATCGTTACTTAGCAGGGAACACAATTACTGAGGCTGATTGGCGTTTGTTTACGACTCTTATTCGTTTTGATGCGGTGTATGTGGGGCATTTCAAGTGTAACAAGCAGCGCATCGCAGACTACGAAAATATACAAGGCTACTTAAAAGAGTTATATCAAGTCGAAGGCGTCGAAGAAACGACGGATTTCTATCACATTAAACGCCACTACTACTTCAGCCACACTGGGATTAATCCGACGCAAGTTGTACCAAAAGGGCCTGATTTAGACCTAAATACTCCTCATGGAAGAGAAAGGATTGGCTAGTTTGCTGCTTCCATCGCAAATGAAAAAGTACTTAACGGTTAGCAATGCCGTTAAGTACTTTTGTGTCATCTAAATACCGGGAGTAGGAAGTTTACTTTTTCATTCATCGCCACCTTACTTAGCGCGTACGATGTCCATCACTAGCTTTCCGTCCACTTTTACAGGACCGTCCTCTTTAGCGCCGAGCGTATACTCAAACACACCAGTCTTCATGCCACCTTTCTCTCCGTGGACCATTAACATCAGCATATCGCCTGATTCTACTGGTTCCATCAAAATTGCATTTACGTTTTCATTCTTTCCCATTTTTAACGGAGCGTAGCCGATAACAGGACCAGGCTTCATTGATTCGTCTGTTCGGTGGACAACCATCCACCCATTGTCATCAGCATGAGCCATTTCAGCGGTCACCGTTCCTCCGGACATATCTTGATCGACGCCTTTAATACTCGGGGCGGAAAAGCTGAATGAAGAAAAACTAATCAGAAACGCAGCTAAACCAAACTTTATCAGTGATGTATTGATGAAATCCTTCATATATATTCCTTAGCAGTCAATGAGTTTGTGCATTGCAGTAGCTTTTACGTATTTCCTAGCAAAAAAGTTTAGCTAAAACGTAAATAATGCCGATAAATTGAACAGGGACCGTGCTGCTTTGGAGCCAATGCATTTTTGGGAGTGGGTCAATCGGTGTAATAACAAGCACGAGCAATGTCGATTAGGTATGGGGGCGATAGGGAGAAAAGCTTTGTGCACCAGTAATTATAGGTTGTGCAGTGATTGGTATAAAAAACAAATAAGTGTTCTGGCCAGCAATAGAAAAAGCCCTCGACGAATCGAGGGCTTTGTATCTATATCCAACTAGATGTCAGAAGCGATTATTTAGCTTCTTGGTCTGCTTGGATAGCTGTTAGAGCGATGGTGTACACGATGTCGTCTACTAGCGCGCCACGAGACAAGTCGTTTACAGGCTTACGCATACCTTGCAGCATTGGACCGATAGATACTAGGTCAGCTGAACGTTGTACCGCTTTGTAAGTTGTGTTACCCGTGTTTAGGTCTGGGAATACAAATACTGTCGCTTTACCTGCAACTGGAGAGTTTGGTGCTTTAGAAGCAGCAACGTTTTCCATAATAGCAGCGTCGTACTGTAGAGGACCGTCAATGATAAGATCAGGACGTTTCTCTTGAGCCAGTTTTGTTGCTTCACGTACTTTATCAACGTCTGCACCCTTACCAGATTCACCAGTAGAGTAAGAGATCATTGCAACGCGTGGTTCGATACCAAATGCTGCTGCAGAGTCAGCAGATTGGATAGCGATTTCAGCAAGCTGTTCAGCAGTTGGATCTGGGTTGATTGCACAGTCACCGTAAACCAGTACTTGATCAGGCAGAAGCATGAAGAATACTGAAGATACGATAGACGCATTTGGTGCCGTCTTGATGATTTGGAACGGAGGAACGATAGTGTTCGCCGTAGTGTGAACAGCACCAGAAACTAGGCCGTCAACTTCGTCGTTCTCAAGCATCATTGTGCCTAGGAATACTGAATCTTGTAGCTTCTCACGAGCCACAACTTCAGTCATGCCTTTCGCACCGCGCAACTCAACTAGGCGAGCAACGTAGTTTTCACGAACAGCATCTGCATCGATGATGGTTACACCAGTACCTAGCTCAACGCCTTGTTGAGCCGCTACGCGACGGATTTCATCTGGGTTACCTAGAAGTACACAGTCTGCAATGCCGCGTTCAGCACAGATTGCCGCTGCTTTAACTGTGCGTGGTTCGTCACCTTCTGGAAGAACGATACGCTTACCTGCTTTACGAGCAAGTTCAGTTAGCTGGTAACGGAACGCTGGTGGGCTTAGACGACGAGACTTCTGAGTGCCTTCAGTCATGGACTCGATCCAGTTACCGTCGATGTGGCCAGCAACGTGTTCGTTGATGAACTCGATACGCTCTTTATCGTCTGCAGGTACTTCGATGCTGAAGCTCTGTAGGTTTAGAGACGTTTGCCAAGTGTTACCTTGTGCTTTGAATATAGGTAGACCAGTGTCGAATGCTGGTTTACATAGGCCTTCGATTTCGCTAGGGATATCGTAACCGCCAGTTAGCAGTACAGCACCAATATCCACACCGTTCATTGCAGCAAGAGAAGCAGCAACGATAACATCAGGACGGTCTGCAGAAGTAACAAGTAGAGAACCCGGTTTGAAGTGCTCAATCATGTTTGGCAGAGAACGTGCACAGAAAGTGATGCTCTTGATGCGACGAGTGTTGATGTCACCTTCGTTGATGATATCTGCTTTCAGGTGTTTAGCCATGTCGATTGCACGAGTCGCAATCAGATCAATGCTCCATGGCACACAACCTAGTACACGAATTGGAGAAGTGTTGAAAATTTCCATCACTTTCAATTCGTTTTGTTTCGCGCTGTCTGCATCGTCAAAGATTTCAGATAGGTCAGGGCGAGTACGGCCAGCTTCGTCAACAGGAGCGTTTAGCTTGTTGATGATAACACCAGAGATGTTTTTGTTTTTAGTGCCGCCGAAGTTAGAACATGCTACTTCGATACGCTCTTTCAGTTGCGCAGGGTTATCAGTACCTGGAGTCGCAACTAGCACGATTTCTGCACCAAGTGTTGCCGCGATTTCCGCGTTTACTTGGTTTGCAAATGGGTGCTTACGAGTAGGTACAAGACCTTCGATTAGCGTAACGTCTGCGTCTTTGTTGATTTGGTTGTAACGTTCAACAACGGTTTCTAGCAGCTCGTCCATGTTGTCGTTACCGATTAGGCTTTCAGCAACAGACATCGCCATTGGTTCACCGATCTTCATATCGCTGTTACGACCAACGATAGTTGAAGTCAGATCTGGTTGATCACCACCTGAACGTGGCTGACAGATTGGCTTGTAGAAAGAAACTTTAACGCCTTTACGCTCCATAGCGCGAAGAACACCCATGCTAACGCTTGTTAGGCCAACGCCTGCGCTAGTAGGGATAAGCATAATAGTACGAGACATTCGTAGAGTACCTTTAGCTATTTGGGGGATAAAAGCTCAACTCTTATTCCATGAAGCTCGAAGAATAGGAGTTGAGCCCCTAAGAAATTCGTTTGAATGAAAATCTGGCTAGCCGAGTGGCTAGCCAGGAATTCAATTAAAGACCTGTCAGGCGAGCAGTGTCTTCAGCGATGACTAGCTCTTCGTTAGTAGAGATAACCATTGCAGGGATACGGCTGTTTTCAGTCGTGATAACGCCTTCGCCGCCGAAGCGAGCTTTAAGGTTAGCTTCGCTATCTACTTCGATACCGAAGATGCCAAGACGGTTTAGAACCATTTCACGGATAGGGCCAGAGTTCTCGCCGATACCGCCAGTGAAAGTGATTGCGTCTAGACGGCCTTCCATTGAAGCAGTGTAGCCAGCAACGTATTTAGCTAGACGGTGGCAGAACACGTCCATTGCGCGTGTTGCTTCTTCTTTTTGACCGTAGTTGTCTTCAACGAAACGACAGTCAGAAGTCACTTCAGTTAGACCTTGAAGACCAGACTCTTTAGTTAGCATCGTGTTGATTTGATCAACAGAGTAACCTAGAGCGTCGTGTAGGTGGAAGACGATAGCAGGGTCGATGTCGCCACAGCGAGTACCCATTACCAGACCTTCAAGTGGAGTAAGACCCATAGAAGTGTCTACAGATTGACCGTTCTTGATCGCACATACAGATGCGCCGTTACCTAGGTGACAGTTGATGATGTTTACTTCTTCAACTGGTTTGTTTAGTAGGCCTGCAACTTCACGAGTGATGAACAAGTGAGAAGTACCGTGCATGCCGTAACGACGGATACCGTGTTCTTTGTATAGGTTGTATGGAAGAGCGTATAGGTAAGACTCTTCAGGCATAGTTTGGTGGAACGCAGTGTCAAATACAGCAACGTTTTTCAGCTCTGGGAAGTTTTTCTTAGCCGCTTCGATACCGATGATGTGAGCAGGGTTATGAAGAGGTGCAAATGTTGCAGCGTCTTGAATACCTTTTAGAACTTCATCAGTAATTAGTGCAGATTGAGTGAACTGCTCGCCGCCGTGAACGATACGGTGACCGATTGCGCCTAGGTTAGCTTTAAGCTCTGGCTTAGAAGCAAGAATAGTTTCTACCATAAACGCTAGTGCTTCTTCGTGAGCTGCACCATTGCCTAGTTGAGCTTCGTGCTTGCCATCAAGTTTCCACTTGATGCGAGCTTCAGGAAGGTGAAGACACTCAGCAAGACCTGACAAGTGCTCGTCGCCGTTCTCGGCATCAACAACGGCAAATTTAAGAGAAGAACTACCGCAGTTTAAAACTAAAACTAGCTTAGACATGTATGACTACCTGTTATTCGTCTGATAAAAAATCAGTTAAAGAATGAAAAATTAATCACAAGAATAGCCGATACCCAGAAGGCTGCGTACTAATCCTGGTCAAAAATTGTTCTAATTCCATATAAAGAAATAGTGATGAACCCTTCCATCACTATGATGCGATCCGTGCAGATAGATATCTCGGAGTTGCTTAAATTGTAAATAACAGCAACAATGAGATTGAGGGTCTGCAAAGGATAGCGATAATAAGCAATGATAACAAAAAAAATTTGAAAGAATATTAACTTTCATCAATTTTTTGTACCTTCAGTTGAAATGTTCAACTATTTTTTAGTGAGAGAGCGGTATGAGTAATAAAGTCGGATTGATCCATAGCCTGAAAGATGGCCAGAATTACATGGAGATCTGGCCGGTTCGTAAAGAGCTAAGCGCCATATTTCCGGAACAGCGTATCATTAAGGCGACTCGCTTTGGCATTAAAGTCATGCCAGCTGTTGCTGCGATCAGCGTACTCACTCAAATGGCATTCAACAATTACCACGCTTTACCTCAATCCATTGTTGTCGCCTTGTTTGCGATTAGCTTGCCACTTCAAGGCATTTGGTGGCTTGGTGCTCGGTCCAACACGAAATTGCCGCCTTCTTTGGCCTCTTGGTATCGGGAGTTGCATCAAAAAATTGTGGAAACAGGTTTTGCATTAGAGCCTGTCAAAGCTCGCCCTCGTTACAAAGAGCTTGCGATAATATTGAACCGAGCGTTTCGCCAGCTCGATAAATCGTCATTAGAGCGTTGGTTCTAATTTAAATTGTTTGAAATGGAGTGTGCACTGGCCGCTCCATTTTTGATCCTGCCTCTATTACCTACTTTGACGGTCGTTGATGAAGCGAGCGAAGCTTTGTTTGCCAAAGATTCTTTCCGGATGAAGAAGTCCCCCCGATCACAAATGTTGCTTTAGTGTTAAATCTTTCTTTTCTTTACTAAGACTTAGTAGTAATAATAAAAACAAGATGCGCAAGAAGTGCACAGTTATACGAACACAACAATACCGCCTTCAAACATTTGAATTCACGAGTCGATACACATATTGAAAGCTCGTGAAACAAGGACGAAGTCACATCAAGGAGTTATGATGAAAACGAAACGTTTATTAGCCACCGCCGTTCTATCAGCTACTGCTATTTTCTCTTCTACCAATGTACTGGCCGCCACTGCAACTGTCGCAGTTTCACAGATTGTCGAACACCCGGCGTTAGACGCGACGCGCCAAGGGTTACTTGATGGTTTGAAAGCGAAAGGCTACGAAGAAGGCAAAAATCTAGAATTTGATTATAAGACCGCACAGGGTAATCCAGCGATTGCGGTGCAAATTGCCCGTCAGTACGTCGGTGAAAATCCTGATGTGTTAGTTGGCATCGCGACACCTTCGGCACAAGCTTTGGTGTCGGCTACTCGCTCTATTCCTGTTGTCTTTACTGCGGTAACAGATCCGGTTGGTGCGAAATTGGTTAAGTCGATGGAACAACCAGGCAAAAACGTAACTGGCCTGTCTGATCTTTCACCCGTTGCTCAGCATGTCGATCTCATCCAAGAAATTCTTCCTCAGGTGAAAAGCATCGGGGTTGTATTTAATCCCGGTGAAGCTAATGCCGTGACTTTAGTTGAATTACTAAAAGAAAGCGCAAAAGCAAAAGGCATACAAGTGGTTGAAGCGACCGCACTAAAAAGTGCTGATGTTCAGTCTGCGACTCAAGCGATTGCAGCGAAATCAGACATTCTTTACGCCCCAACAGACAATACAGTTGCAAGTGCGATTGAAGGGATGATTGTGGCAGCGAATCAAGCGAAGAAACCTGTATTTGGTGGCGCGACGTCGTATGTCGAAAAGGGTGCAATTGCAGGCTTAGGTTTTGACTACTACCAGGTTGGTGTACAAACCGCGGATTACGTGGCGGCGATTCTTGATGGTCAAGAACCAGGCAAGCTGGATGTAAAAGTCGCGACGGGCTCTGACCTTGTAATTAATGAAAGCGCAGCATCTAAGCTCGGTATCAAGCTGCCAAGTTCTGTGATTGAACGTGCGACAAGCATGCAATAAGTAACGCTTTTTGGGGTTAAGCCTGTCACGTTGGTTGATAGAGGCTTGCCCCAAAATTGATACTCGCCAGATTTCTCGTGTAAAGCATTCTGCTAGAGAAGAAGGGGAGTATACGTTAGAAGTCTTAAGTTCAGGTTGGTATTAGCCAGCCTGAGCATGCAGAAAGGAGCAGTTATGTCTGCATTTGCTTTTTTTGGTGCACTCGAAATTGGCTTGATTTATGGCCTAGTCGCTCTGGGTGTGTATCTTACGTTCCGTGTTCTCGATTTCCCCGATTTGAGTGTGGATGGCAGCTTTCCAATGGGAGCTGCGGTAGCTGCAACGGCGATTGTCGCAGGTATTAATCCTTGGCTTGCGACAATAATGGCGATGATAGCTGGTAGTATGACGGGGTGGGTAACCGCTTTTCTGGCTGTTCGGTGTGGTATTTTACACCTGTTAGCTTCCATTCTTACCATGATCGCTGCATTTTCAATTAATATTCGTATTATGGGCAAACCTAATATGGCGTTGCTTGGAGAGGATACTATTCTCACTCCGTTTGAAGCATTGGGCGATGCGATGTTTATTCGCCCTCTGGTTGTTGGGGTCTTAGTTCTTCTGTCCGCTTTCTTTGTCATTCGCCTGCTGAACAGCGACTTTGGTCTTGGTTTACGAGCCACGGGTGTGAATGCGCGTATGGTTTCTGCGCAAGGGGCGAGCACTGGCTTTTATACCTACTTTGGCTTGGCTTTATCCAACGGGTTTGTGGGATTCGCAGGCGCGTTGTTTGCACAAACGAACAGCTTTGCGGATGTGACCTCTGGCGTGGGCACCATTGTCGTTGGTTTGGCAGCTGTGATTTTGGGGCAGACCCTTATTCCCGGGCGCAAGATTTGGGTTGCGGTATTTGCGGTCATCATCGGTTCGGTACTTTATCGCCTTGCAGTGGCTTTCGCTTTGAGCTCTGGCATGTTTGGTTTACAAGCTTCAGACCTCAACCTGGTTACCGCAGTATTGGTGGCTGTGGCGCTTATTGCTCCAAAGCTAAAACAGAGCATGAGAGCGAAACAACGCGTTACTGATGCTAAACAAGCGGCATCAAAAAATGGTTCTGGGGAGGCATTATGATCGAACTAAATAACATTCAGGTCACGTTCAACCCAGGGACGATTTTGGAAAATCGTGCATTGAAAGGCGTCTCTTTAGAGGTTCCAGAGCATCAATTTCTTACCGTGATTGGTTCTAATGGCGCAGGAAAATCGACGTTGCTTGGTGCGGTGACAGGTGAGACGCCGATGATAGGTGGTCAGGTGATCATTGATGGTAAAGACGTCACCAAGCAGACGGTAGCCCAACGTGCGACGCAATGTGCCCGAGTGTTTCAAGACCCATTGGCCGGGACTTGTGGTGCACTGACGATAGAAGAGAACATGGCTCTAGCGCACATGCGTGGTAAAAAACGCAGCTGGGGGTTGGCGCTCTCTACTAAACGTCGCAAGCTGTTCCAAGAGCGAATTAGCATCCTCGGTCTTGGTTTAGAAGACCGCTTGGGCGATAGCATTGGGTTGCTGTCTGGTGGACAACGACAAGCCGTTAGCCTTGTGATGGCGACGTTATCGGAGAGTAAGTTGTTATTGCTTGATGAACACACGGCTGCGCTTGATCCTCGTATGGCGGCGTTTGTTATCGACTTAACTAAACGTATTGTCGATGAGTTCGATTTAACAGTGATGATGGTGACGCATTCGATGAAAGACGCATTAGCATGTGGCGATAGGACCGTAATGCTTCACCAAGGTGAAATTGTGCTTGATGTGGCTGGAGAGCAGCGCGCTAACATGCAAGTACCAGACTTGTTGGATATGTTCTCCAAAGTGCGTGGTGAAGAGCTGGCAGATGACAGTCTCTTGTTGAACTAAGCGGTATCCGACAAGTCACTACGCCTACTAAGTGTGATCCTCCTTGGGAAAATTGGCTGATATGTCAACTCGCAGGGAGGATTTCTTGTCTCTAATTCTTCAATAAAATAGTGGCATATCCGATGACGAGGAGTGCCCATAATGAACCTGCCATTTATTTTTCATAGTCAAACTATTGATGGTTTAGCTTTTAATGACGAGCAAGTTACAGTCAGGCTGAAAACCGAGACATTGGATTTTGATTCCGTCTATGTGCGTATTGAGCCGGACAATGAAGAATATCTGGTCGACATGGCTCAAATTGGAACAGCTGGGGAATTGTTACTATGGGAGGCATCGTTTCGACCAAATCGAGATCGAGATGTCACACATTATGTGTTTAAGATCCTCAAAGACGGACAACAATACTGGCTCGATGCACGGGGTGTGCAAAAGCGTATTCCACCCAAAGAGTTCCACTTTAAGTTGAATGTAAACCATCAACCACCAAGCTGGGTCCAAGAGCAAGTTTTCTATCAAATCTTTCCTGACCGTTTTTCTGCTAGTAAAAGTGAGTCTGATATTCGCCACGCTTATGCGCAGTATGATTCTGCATCGATTGTCAAGGCGTGGGGAGACGCGGTAGGCTCTCACCAAAATACCGGGGCGCGTGAATTCTTTGGCGGCGACCTCAAAGGTGTAGAACAAAAGTTGGACTATCTTGAACAGCTCGGCGTTACTGCGCTTTATTTCAACCCGATCTTTTCTTCACCAAGTAATCATAAATATGACACCACCGATTACTTCACTGTTGACCCTATGCTCGGCACCAACGATCAGTTTGCTGAACTGTGTGAGAAAATCCGTGGTAAGAATATGAAGATTGTCTTAGACGCGGTGTTTAACCACACGTCAGTGCATCATCCTTGGTTTGATATCCAACAAAAAGGAGAAGGAGCGTATGGCAATCCGCAGTCAAAGTTCCGTGATTACTACTTTTTCGAAGGTGAAACCAATCACTACATTGGTTGGAAAGGCATTGGTAACTTACCGGTTCTGAACTTTGAAAATGAACAGGTGCGCGACTACATCTACCAAAGTGAAGATTCTGTCATCAAGTATTGGCTGAAGCCACCGTACTTGGTTGATGGCTGGCGGTTTGATGTAATCCATATGCTTGGCGAAGGAGACGGCGCGAAAAACAATGCTCATTATGTGGCAGCGTTTCGTAATGCGACTAAGTCAGTAAACCCGAATGCTTATGTGTTAGGTGAGCACTTTTTTGAAGCAACGCAGTGGTTGCAAGGTGATCAAGAGGATGGGGCGATGAACTACTACGGTTTTGCTCATCCAGTTCGAGCTTTTATCGCGCAGCAAGATATTATGTATGAACCAATCAACATTGATGGTTTGGAGTTTAAAGCATGGTTGGACGAAGCCAGAGCAAAAATTCCATTTTCGAATCAGCTATCGCAGCTAAATCAACTCGATAGTCATGATACTGCTCGTTTTATCACACTGGTTGATGGTGATAAGCGTAAAATGAACATCGCGCTAGCAATGCTTATGACTTACGTTGGCACGCCTTGTATTTACTACGGGAGTGAAGTCGGTCTAGAAGGAGGTCTAGACCCAGATAATCGTCGCTGTTTTCCTTGGAATGAAATTGAAAGTTCACAATGGCTATCGCTTTACCAACAATGGATCAAGATACGTAAACAATGTAAGCCTTTACAGTCGGGCTGTATTCAATGGCTTCATTGCACTAACAACCTGTTGGCGTACGCACGTGTACTGGGTCGTGAAGCAGTCGTTGTAATGATTAATCTCAGTGGTAATGAATGTTCAATCGATTTACCTATGTGGCAACTGGGCTTGGAGGTTAGCCAAGTTGTATCGTTGTTAGATGACACAGAACAGGTTGATTATAAAGGTCATATCTCTGTCAATATGTCTGCACAGAGCTGCAAATTATGGCGACTAAAGTGACACCACACTCTATATTGATTAAACTCCTTTAATATATAAACGGTCTCAAACAGCGCGCACACATTTGTTTGGTCTCTTGTTATCTGGTGCTGCATTGCATGCGTCACCAGATAACGAGTATCAATTTAATAGCAGTCATAAGAGACTATTGACCTTTCATATGTATGGTACTCAATGGTAAACCAAAGGCGATTTAGCCTCTCATTTGTCATCTTTTTTCCTCTGGCGTTATTTGTAGTGGTTTTACTCGTGACAACGAAAAATTACTATGATGCGGTTAACCGCTATATCGATTCTGAGTATTCGCGTATCGAGCGTGCAATGTCTCGCGGTATTAAAGTACTCACGGCTTTAGATTACAGCTTCACCAACTATACCAATTACGCTAACCCACTGTTTGAAGAACATAATTCTTTAGTCAAAGAAGGGCTTTGTTATCTTTGGCCTATAGATGTGTTATTACTCGATAGTGTTTATAGTGAAGGGTTACCTGCGGTTGACCTTGATTATATGATCGTAGGGGACGAAAGCTTATGCCAGCAAGGTTCAACGATTAACCAGTTAGCTGAACAAAAGGCGGGTTTTGCGCCGTCCTTGTCATTTCTGCACGATATTGAATCGCACATTGTTGGAATCCATTACATTGACAAACGCGGTTACGTTATCTCCTCACCCGATACCTACGCAAAAAATTTCACGAGAGAACTTTTGTCAACGCTAAAAGCCCGACCTTTTTGGCAAAAAACCGCGCAAGATAAAGTGAACATTACCTTGGCTGGACCAGGGCCAGTGTTGGACTCGATGGAAGGTCAAGTCATTAGTATGACGGTACCCGTCTATGAGAAAGGAGAACACCAAGGTGTTTTGTCTATTGATTTTGACATCAATACGCTCATGGCTTCGTCGCTAGGTCTTGTTGGTCAGTTTCATTTGGTTTCCAATTTACAATCCATTCCTTCAAACAGTACACGAATCAAACCAGTCGAATTAGAGCGATTGAGTGCGAATCACAGCATGTACTACGAGTACAACCTTTGGGATGAAGCTAAGAACCTAGCGGTTTTTGAAAAATACAGCCTTATTGTCGCACTATTTATTTACGTGCTGAGTACCGTCGTCTTGTTCTATGTGAATATGCATAGCGAGCGACGTTACTTTAAAGAACTGGCAGCAAGAGACCCAATGACCAGTTTATTGAATCGTCGAGGTATGCAAACCGTGTGGCGTAATAAGATGACAAAAAAACAGGTTGCTTTAGCAGTGTTCGATATTGATAACTTCAAGAAGATCAACGACACCTATGGTCATGATGTCGGTGATTCTGCAATTCAGCTTGTTGCAAAATGTATACGTGAAAATATTCGCCATACCGATGTTGCCTCAAGGTTTGGTGGCGAAGAGTTCGTTTTAGCGATTTATGACGAAGATTCAGAGGGCATTAAACTCATTTTAGACAGAGTAAAAAAGGCCATAGATGAGCGCTCGACACGCGTAACGAAAGAAGGCTTTACGATCTCTGGCGGTGTGGTGTTTAGTAAAGAGAGCCGAGTAGAAAACTTTGATGAATTGTTTAAAGCGGCGGATGAAAAGTTATATCAAGCCAAAAGTACCGGCAAAAATAAGATCTGTTACTAGGATTTAGATACAAAAAAGGACGAGATATTCGTCCTTTTTTGTGTTCGGGAGTTATGCAACCTGAGAGTTTAAGTCATCGCGGTAGCGTTGAATATGCTCAACAATTGGTGCGGCTTTGTTGAACGTTCTGATTTCTCTAAATAGGTCTTTTGCTTCAGGATAAGCCTGACGTAAGTAAGAGAACCATTGTTTTACGCGGTTTGGGTAATACAAGCCTTTATCGCCTTTCATCTCAAACTTGGAGTAATAGATGAGCAACTCAACCACCTCGGGCCATGACATTGGCTGGTGGTTATGTTTTACCATATTGCCTAAGTTAGGGATATTGAAAGCGCCTCGGCACACCATCAAAGAGTTAACGCCAGTCGTTTCAATGCAACGTTGACCGTCTTCATAATTCCAAATTTCACCATTCGCTATCAGTGGGATATCGAAACGTTCACGAATTTGGTTGATGTAATCCCATTTTATCTCAGAAGCTTTATAACCACCTTGTTTAGTACGTGCGTGTACGGTCAATTCATTTGCGCCAGCAGACTGAATGGCATCGACAATTTCAAAGCAATCTTCAGGGTTCTCCCAGCCAAGACGAATTTTTGCAGTTACGGGAATGGCTTCTGGAACGGCTTCTCGACAAGCTTTAACAACACGGTGAATGAGCTCTGGATGTTGGAGTAGCGCTGCTCCACCTTTACTTTTGTTGACCATTTTGGCTGGGCAACCAAAGTTTATATCAATACCTCTGGCGCCAAGATTTGCCGCTTTAATTGCGTTCTCAGCCATCCAGTTTGGTTCTTGTCCCAACAATTGCACATGTACTGGCACACCAGATGCAGTCTGAGAACCTTGCAACAGCTCCGGGCATAAACGGTGAAATACATGATCGGGTAATAGCTGGTCGATTACGCGAACAAACTCCGTAACACACAGGTCATAGTCGTTTATCTCGGTCAGGATTTGGCGCATCAAATGATCTAAAACGCCTTCCATTGGGCCTAGTACAACTCGCATAGCTTGCCTAATACAGTTTGGTGGTAAAAAGGAGGGCGATTGTAGCGATGTAAGTTAAGTTTGTCATTAAAAGAGTCGAAGCGCCCAGTGCAGTCAAACACACAACGTTAGGTTACGTGCTTTTGAGCTCTGAGGTATAATGCCGCCAAATTTATGGGAAACCAGATGTCATGCAATACACATTGATTGAAAAAGGTGAAGTTCACGTCGATGAATCTTGCCTATTTATCGAAGGCGCAGTGTTAGCTGCGAATCTGACGACAAAACCACTCGCTCCTGAAAAGTGGTTAGAGCCGCTATTAGGTGAGGGATTCAAAGCGATTCAACCAGCTGTGGAAGAGCAAATTCACAAGCAGCATAACCGAATTCAACGAAACGAATATTCCGTGCTAGAGCTAACAGGCAAAGAACCTGAACAACTTGCTGATTTTGCCGAAGGCTTTATGTCTGTTTGGCCAATGATTGAAGAACAGTGGCAGGACGTTGAGCTCAATGATGGATTACAGCGTATGCTGCAAGCATTACTGACCACTTTGATGCTGGCTATCGATGAGCCAGCAACGCAGCAACAGATGCGCGACGCAGGTATTGAAACGCCACCGGCCCTGACAGATTTAGTCGACCAGCTTGATTTAATGGTCGGTGAAGTCGCGCTGGGCGCGGATGAGTTGATGGTAGGAAATAAAGCTCAAAGCCTAAACCCATTCAAAGGTATCGGGCGCAATGATCCCTGTCCTTGTGAGAGCGGAAAAAAATTCAAGCAGTGCTGTGGTCAATCACGCGGCTAAAGCGAATCGCCGCGCTATCCACTTAACAAAAAGCCGACCAGATGGTCGGCTTTTTGTTAATTTTTACGCGTCAGTAGGATTAACGAATTGGATTAACGCGTTTTGCAGGGAAGAATTGTGCAATTACAATTAATGCCAAAGCGATTAAATTGCCTGCAAAAATTACTACTAACCATTGTGGCATTGATAAATCAAGGAGCTGCCACACAACCTTAGAGCAATCACCATATGCTTCAAACATCCAAGGAACCCACTGATTGAGCGGAGCCCAGCTAGGGAATGTGACGAATAAATCGCAAGTCGCGAATGGTGATGGATTAAACTGGTAGTCAACGTGCTGCATTGCAAGTAACAAACCCTTGTAAGCACTTAATCCCCAGCCTATCAAACCTAGCCAGCGGAAAATTGGGTTCTTGGGTGCCAATATACCAACCATTGCAGCGACGCCCACTCCCATCATCGCGACTCTTTCATAAATACACATGACACATGGTGCAAGCATCATGACGTGCTGAAAATAAAGGGCACATGCTTCAAAGAAAACGACGAATAGCAGAAGCAGTAGCCACGATAAACGTCCCTTTGAAAACTGGTTAAGTGAATTTAAAATAGTCACGTTTTTGTTCCTGTCTGAAATAGAAAAAGCTCTGAATACTCAGAGCTTTTTATCGTGGATAAGTTTCCTAATCAACTCAAATTTTAGTGACCACCGGATACTACGGGAGTCAGATCACCACTATGAGGTAAAATCCAACCAGCTTCGTAGAAAGAAGCTGTTGCAGGCTCTAGGAAGAACATGATTCCCATCAGACCGACAATCGCAAGAACGACGGTGTAAGGCAGCGCCATGATAACCATTCGACCGTAAGACAGACGAATTAATGGAGCGAGAGCCGATGTGAGTAAGAATAGGAATGCCGCTTGACCGTTTGGCGTTGCAACAGAAGGCAGGTTAGTACCAGTATTGATTGCCACCGCCAGTAAGTCGAACTGATCACGAGTAATGAGGCCCTCAATGAGTGCAGTTTTTACTTCATTGATGTAAACCGTACCAACGAACACGTTATCCGACACCATAGATAATAAGCCATTCGCCACATAGAACAGAGCTAGCTGAGTACCTTTATCTTCAACGGCAAGCACCGCATCGATGACTGGTTTAAACAGCTCTTGATCAATGATTACAGCAACGATCGAGAAAAATACAGCAAGCAGTGCAGTGAAGGGCAGGGCCTCTTCAAACGCTTTCCCCATGGAGTGCTCTTCAATGACACCAGTAAATGCGGTCGCTAAAATGATCACAGAAAGGCCAATTAAGCCGACAGCCGCTAAGTGCAAAGCGAGTGCAACGATCAACCAAACCGCAATAAGACCTTGAACCCAGAGTTTTGCGACATCTTGATTTGTTCGCGTTTTACGCTCTTCACGGTCAAAATCGACGAGGATCTGACGAACGTTATTAGGAAGCTTCGCGCCGTAGCCAAACACTTTAAGCTTTTCAACTAAAGCACAAGTGATGAGACCACAGAAAAATACAGGTAGTGTCACTGGAGACATACGGATTAGGAATTCACCAAATAACCAACCCGCTTGGTCTGCAATAATTAAGTTTTGAGGTTCACCAACCATCGTGGTTACGCCACCTAAGGCAGTACCTACACCAGCATGCATCAACAAAGAGCGCAAAAAGGCACGATAGTTTTCTAGGTCATCACGCGTTAGTTCAGTGATCGTGTCATCTTGTGTATGGTCATGGTCACCGATAGGGTTACCAGACGCCACTTTGTGATAGATAGAGTAAAAGCCGATCGCCACGCTGATAACAACGGCGATAACCGTCAAGGCATCCAAAAACGCAGACAAAAATGCCGCAGCAAAGCAGAACGCGAGTGATAGTAGGGTTTTAGAGCGAATGCCAAGTAAAATTTTGGTAAAAATGAACAGCAATAGCTGCTTCATGAAGTAGATGCCCGCAACCATAAATACCAGAAGTAGCAGTACTTCGATATTTGCTACTAATTCGTGCTTAACTTGCGCAGGGCTAGTCATGCCGATAGCAATGGCTTCAATAGCAAGTAAACCGCCAGGTTGTAATGGGTAGCATTTTAATGCCATTGCTAGCGTGAAAATAAATTCAGCGACCAACAACCATCCAGCTACAAATGGGTTTATTAGGAAGAATACAATCGGGTTAATTATTAAGAAGGCTATAATGGCAACTTTGTACCAATCAGGCGCTTTACCAAGGAAGTTCTTGATAAAAGCGTTTCCGAGCGATATCGGCATGATAATTCTCTTTATAACAAAATTATGAATAGACACTACAATAGTGCTTAAGTATCTGTTTGTTAGACTTATTAACTAGTCTTTAAAAACAATAACTTAGTAAAACAACAATCCTTTGTTTATTGTAGTCTTGCCAAGTTACTTCCCCTGAACTCAAGCACCGCTCACTTTCGACCGCAAACTCTACACTCAGGCATTTATTAGTCAATAACAAAACGTGATGCTACCGACTAAAATGACTTTTTAAATGTAATAACGCGATCAAAACGGCGTTACTATACCATGAAAGTCTTAAAAAAATCCTCTTGGATTTTAAATGACGGTCAGTGACGAGAAAAGGCAAATTAAGAAAGAATATTAACTGTGATATACAAAGTAATTTTTCATATTTTGAATATAAAAATGTGACACGGTTGTCTTTATTTCTCCGAGATTTGTGAGCTGTTTAATTAAATGAAAATTCATATTTTACTGCTTTCGCTCGCATGTTAGAGCCTCTTAAATTGACACAACATATAGAGTATTAACTCTATGTTATGGAGTCGTTTCCACTATTGATCGTAAATTTTCTCAAACCGCTAAGTAGTGGTATGATGAGTAGTATCGACCCTCAGAAATCAATATTGGATAAAAAGTAGAATGGTCATAAAGGCGAAAAGCCCTGCGGGATTCGCAGAAAAATATATTATCGAGAGCATTTGGAACGGCCGTTTTCCTCCAGGCTCAATTTTACCTGCTGAGCGCGAGCTGTCCGAACTGATTGGTGTTACTCGAACGACTTTAAGAGAGGTTCTTCAACGACTAGCCCGTGATGGATGGCTGACTATCCAGCACGGCAAACCTACGAAAGTTAACCAATTTATGGAGACCTCTGGTCTGCATATTTTGGATACTTTAATGACGCTAGACGTTGATAATGCGACAAACATTGTAGAAGATCTGCTTGCGGCACGTACTAACATCAGTCCTATCTTTATGCGCTATGCATTTAAAGCGAACAAAGAGAGCTCTGAGCGTACAATTAAGAACGTAATCGAATCTTGTGAAGCTTTAATGAATGCGGCTTCCTGGGACGAATTCATCGCTTCTTCGCCGTATGCTGAAAAAGTTCTGCAGAATGTGAAAGAAGATAACGAGAAAGATGAAGCGAAGCGTCAAGAAATCTTGATTGCTAAAACGTTCAACTTTTACGATTATATGCTTTTCCAGCGCCTAGCATTCCATTCAGGAAATCAAATTTACGGTTTGATCTTTAATGGTTTGAAGAAGCTCTACGATCGTGTCGGTAGCTACTACTTCTCAAATCCAGCTTCTCGTGAGCTAGCTCTGAAGTTTTACCATCAATTGCTCGAAACTTGTGAAAGTGGCCAGCGTGAACAACTACCAGTAGTGATTCGTCATTATGGTATGGAAAGTGCGTTGATCTGGAACGAAATGAAAAAGCAATTACCAACGAACTTCACGGAAGACGACAGTTAAGCGCTGACAAGTTGGATAAGCGAAAACCGCAGTGCCTTAGGCCTGCGGTTTTTTTGTTTTTATTTATAAGTCGGCGACGGACCAAGCACCAATAATAAGGCATGGAACGTTTATCCTGCTAGCGAGAGTCTGGGTAACGGTAGATATAATGACTCTACGACATCTGAAAGGACATGGTCGTAAGTATTGAAGATGGTCAATGACAAGTCCGATGTGACGCCATAAAGCTCTGCTTCTGTTAAGTCGACATGACTCCCTGTCACGTATTCATTTAGCGTCTGTATTGAGCGCGTGGAAGCAGGAGAGGTAATGCTAAGTGGAGCGATAACCGCTAGTTGGTTTAGCTTACGCATCATGACCGATGCATAGTTTTTGAAACGCTCATTTCCGCCTTGTTCTCCTAAATCTTGAATGCTGATTCGTAACTGAGTCAGGGTCTCCAAGCTATCCATAATGTTTTGCCAGTTCATGTGATACTCATTATGCAAGTCATCTCTTTGCTCAACCGCTAGCCATGCGATGGTTACTTCATCCATCAAAAACAAGCAATGACGAATTAACTTACCATGCTCCATCTGGTTTCTTGCAACACTATGGTCATTCCATTGTTCAAGTAGTTTCCCTACTTTAATCTGTAATACGCGATACATGGGTTTGTTTTCAAACCGTGATGTTTCGACTAAAAGATGCAGCTTGTTAGTCAGAGCATCATGAAGAGCGTCCAATTTTTGTTGATCGTTTTGTTGGAATTGAAGCGAGTAGTGAGTAGCAGCTCGGTGGTGTCTCAGAAGGTGAACAACATCTCGCAACAATGTTAACAGCTGATATTTGCGCGCATGTTGCTGCTCTCGTTTAGAAGATAAGTGATATATTCCGGCTAAAATAGCGATGGACAATAGTGTGGAAATCAAAACAAACATAACCAACTCCTTGTTAGTGTTTGGACCTAACAAGGAAGATAGCAGTTTTGATGCCACTAATTAAATTCTATTAAAACAGTAATTTAGGATTGTGATGGGAGAGGTGCTGTACAAGTTTGGTGCACAAATTCCCCAAAAGTGTGAATTCAGTCAAAAAAAGTCCCCGCTGAACTGGCGAGGACTTTTTAAATTTGATTGTAAAGCTACAACTTACATTACGCGCATACCAGGTTGAGCGCCTTCGTGTGGCTCAAGGATCCACAGGTCACTACCACCAGGGCCTGCCGCTAGGATCATACCTTCAGACATACCAAACTTCATCTTACGAGGTTTTAGGTTTGCTACCATTACCGTTAGCTTACCTTCTAGCTCTTCAGGTTTGTAAGCTGACTTGATGCCAGAGAATACCTGACGAGTTTCACCACCGATGTCCAATTGGAACTTAAGCAGTTTGTTGGCTTTTGGTACTTCTTCACAAGAGATGATGCGAGCGATACGCATATCTACTGCAGCAAAAGCATCGAACTCAATCTCTTCAGCGATTGGTTCTTTGTCTAGCTCGGTTTGGCTAGCCTTGTTCTTTTCCGCTTCAGCTTTCTCTTTCGCCGCCATTTCTGCCGCCGCATCTTCTTTAGACGCTTCGATCATCGCTTCAACATTCTTCGGATCGATACGGTTGAACAGTGCTTTGAACTTAGTGATCTCGTGGCCTGTTAGTGGAGCAGCGATGTTTTCCCAAGTTAGCTCTTGGTTTAGAAACGCTTCAGTACGCGCAGCTAGCGATGGCATTACTGGTTTCAGGTAAGTCATCAGTACGCGGAATAGGTTGATACCGACAGAACAGATGTCTTGTAGTTCCTGATCTTTGCCTTCTTCTTTTGCTACAACCCACGGTGCTTTTTCATCAACGTATTGGTTAGCTTTGTCTGCCAATGCCGTGATTTCACGGATTGCACGACCAAACTCACGCGTTTCGTAAAGCTCAGCGATACGGTCAGCAGCAGCAACAAATTCGTTGTAAAGTTCAGGCTCTGCAAAGTTGTCAGACAGTTTGCCTTCAAAACGTTTCGCGATGAAACCTGCGTTACGAGATGCCAGGTTAACGATCTTGTTAACAACGTCAGCGTTTACGCGCTGAGTGAAGTCTTCAAGGTTAAGATCTAGATCGTCGATACGGCTGTTTAGCTTCGCAGCGTAGTAGTAACGAAGACACTCAGGGTCTAGGTGCTCTAGGTAAGTGCTTGCTTTTACGAACGTACCTTTAGACTTCGACATTTTTGCGCCGTTTACGGTTACGTAACCGTGTACGAATACGTTGTTAGGCTTGCGGAAGCCAGAACCTTCTAGCATTGCTGGCCAAAATAGGCTGTGGAAGTAAACGATGTCTTTACCGATGAAGTGGTACAGCTCTGCTGAGCTGTCTTTTTTCCAATACTCGTCGAAATCTAGGTCGTCGCGCTTGTCACATAGATTTTTGAAAGAGCCCATGTAGCCGATAGGCGCGTCTAGCCATACGTAGAAGAATTTGTTCTTCTCACCAGGGATCTCGAAGCCAAAGTATGGTGCATCACGTGAGATATCCCATTGCTGCAAACCAGACTCGAACCATTCTTGCATTTTGTTCGCTGTTTCAGCTTGTAGCGAGCCAGAGCGAGTCCACTCTTTTAGCATGCTTTCAAACTGAGGCAGGTCGAAGAAGAAGTGCTCTGAATCTTTCATTACTGGCGTCGCACCAGAAACCGCAGATTTAGGATTGATCAGTTCTGTTGGGCTGTAAGTCTCACCACAGTTGTCACAGTTGTCACCGTACTGGTCTTCAGACTTACATTTTGGACAGGTACCTTTTACGAAACGGTCCGGTAAGAACATCTCTTTTTCTGGATCGAACAGCTGAGAGATAGTGCGGCTAGAGATAAAGCCATTTTTCTTCAACTCAAGATAAATGTGTGACGCTAGCTCACGGTTCTCATCTGAGTGTGTGCTGTGGTAGTTATCAAAGCTGATATCAAATCCAGCGAAGTCTTTTTGGTGCTCTTCGCTAACTGCGGCAATCATTTCTTCAGGAGTAATACCCATCTGTTGCGCTTTAAGCATGATTGGCGTGCCGTGAGCATCGTCAGCACAGATGAAGTTTACAGTGTTGCCGCGTAGGCGTTGGTAACGAACCCAAATGTCCGCTTGGATATGCTCAAGCATATGACCAAGGTGGATCGAACCGTTAGCGTACGGAAGGGCACAAGTTACCAGCATTTTCCTTGACGGAAAGTTTTTTGGATCGTTTGCCATACTTAATATTCGCTTTTCTTGATAGGTATAAATAAATTTTGATGGATAATACTACCCCATGAACTGACTAACTCCAAGGTGTCAAACTGCGGAATGCCTTAGTTTTTTTGGGGTTCTGGTTGAGCCTGGACGGTGGTAGCATGACATCTAAAAGGAGGGCTTATGCATCAGTTCACTTCAAAACAAGATTTTTGTCACTGGTTTAACCAATTCCAACATCCACAGTTGGTGGAAAACTGGGCAGATATTCATGGCGCAATTTCGATTACGACACAGGGTTCTATTGATATAACGTTGCCATTCGCAAGTAATGAGCTTCAAACCGTACTGCATGACTGGATTAAACAGCAGCAAGCCTCGGGTAAAGTGGCTGAATTCCCATTTAATATTCGCCTTGGAGTTAAAGCTTTAGAAACTCAAGTGGCTAACTCGGTTAAGGGTGTTAAGAACATCGTTGCCGTCAGTTCTGCGAAAGGTGGCGTTGGTAAATCTACTACCGCAGTTAACTTAGCGTTGGCGATTGCTCAATCTGGGGCGAAAGTGGGATTGTTGGATGCAGATATCTATGGTCCGTCTGTACCTATGATGTTGGGGCAAGAAGATGCTAAACCAGAAGTTCGTGATGGCAAGTGGATGGAACCCATTTTTGCTCACGGCATCTATACTCATTCTATCGGTTATTTGGTGGATAAATCAGAAGCGGCGATATGGCGCGGTCCAATGGCTTCAAAAGCGTTGTCGCAGTTATTAACTGAAACAGATTGGCCAGATTTGGATTATTTGGTGATTGATATGCCGCCAGGTACGGGGGATATTCAATTGACTCTGTCACAACAAATTCCGGTAACAGGTAGCGTGCTAGTCACAACACCGCAAGATTTAGCCCTTGCCGATGCAAGGAAGGGAGCGGCAATGTTTAACAAAGTCCATGTCCCGGTTATTGGTGTTGTGGAAAACATGAGTTATCACATTTGTAGTCAATGTGGCGCGAAAGAGCATATTTTTGGTATGGGCGGAGCTGAAAAAATGTCGCAAGAATTTGGCTTAGCATTGTTAGGACAAATTCCGCTTCATATCTCTATGCGAGAAGATATTGACGCTGGCGTGCCAACGGTAGCAAGACGCCCAGAAAGTGAGCATGCAGGGTATTATAAGCAACTTGCCGATCGCGTATGTAGCACGATGTTTTGGCAAGGCAAAGCAAAACCAGATGCGATTAGCTTTACAATGGTGAACTAAGTTTACTATGCCTGTTGGTTGATAATCGCACATTTTAACGTTTGCTCGGAGGTTAATCCTCTGAGCAGGCAGAAACTTATGACTAAACCCTAATTCCAACTAGTAACTATGGGGTGAACTCCCTATAATCAGGCAGTTTATCTTTTTATGTGACTAGAAATCATCATCGGGTGCAAACTAATGTCTGATAATAATCAATGCGTCATCGTAGGTATTGCTGGCGCTTCTGCTTCTGGAAAAAGTCTGATCGCGAGCACTATTTATAATGAGCTTCGCGCGAAAGTAGGCGATCATCAAATCGGTGTCATCACGGAAGATTGCTACTACAACGACCAAAGCCACCTAAGCATGGAAGAGCGAGTAAAGACGAACTACGATCACCCGAGTGCGTTGGACCACGACCTACTGTGTGAGCACCTAGAAAAATTGGTACGTGGTGAAGCAGTAGAAGTGCCTGAGTACAGCTACACTGAGCACACAAGAACAATTAACACCACCACAATGACACCTAAAAAGGTGATCATTCTAGAAGGTATCCTTCTTCTTACAGACCCTCGTCTTCGTGATTTGATGCATGCGACAGTATTTATGGACACACCGTTAGATATTTGCTTGCTTCGCCGTGTTAAGCGTGATGTGGAAGAACGAGGCCGAACTATGGAATCTGTTCTTAAGCAATACCAACAAACAGTACGTCCGATGTTCATGCAGTTTATCGAACCTTCTAAGCAATATGCGGACATTATTGTTCCTCGCGGTGGTAAAAACCGTATCGCAATTGATGTATTAAAAGCTCACATTGCAAGACTTTTGAAAGCTTAAGCCTATAGACGGCTATATCGCTTTATTTTTAGGAGAAGAAGTGGCACCTTAAGTGCCACTTCTTTTTTTGTTTTTAAATTAGTCAGTTGCAGGTTAAAACCAGACACTTTTCACGCTTTTGTGGAACTGTCAGCGGTAAATGGAGTCTGCGCTTATAATTGTAAAAACACTCGAGCAAGGAAAAACAAATGAAGAAACTGCTCTTAATTCTAGCAATACCGATTGTGGTCATTTTGGTCGCAATTTTAGCGTTAACCATCTTCGTCAATCCGAATCAGTTTAAACCCCTTATTGTTGAGCAAGCGCAAAAGCAAACGGGATTAGAGTTGGTGATTGAAGGGGATATCAGTTGGCAATTTTTCCCATCGATTGGCTTTGAGTTGGGACATACAGAATTGCGAAATCCACAAGGCTTTAGTAAACCCAATTTATTCAAAGTTGATACCGTTGGTGTAGACATCTCTGTTATGCCACTTTTTAGTCAACAGCTTGAAATTGGAAACGTCACGCTTGATGGTGCTGAGTTCTACATTGAAACCAAGAAAGATGGCAGCAAGAATATTGATGCATTGACGAAAGCCCAAACACAACAAGCAGAACAAGAGAGCAATGCTGCGCCTACGCAAAATGGTGAAACGCAAACTTCTGGTTCTGATTGGAGTATTAATCTTGCTGGCGTTACGGTTTCTAACGGTTCATTAGAAATGCAGGATAAGCAAGCCGGTAGTTACACCAAACTCTATGATATTTCATTAAACCTTTCCGAATTCGCTTTTGACAACTGGACAACGGCTGATTTTGGCGTGAAGGGCGAAATGAACGACCAAAAGTTCACCGCGAAAGGTCAGGCAGACTTTAAGCTAGAAAAAGGTTTGGCAAACTACGCGCTAAAGAACATCAACTTTGATGCGACATACTCTGACCCTGCCAATAAAATTGAATCGGCAACGATCGGTTTAGACACGTTTGAATTCGATAAAGTAAATAACCTGACTTATGCCATTAAGGGTGACGCTGGTGGTATGAAGTTAGATATGCAGGGTGCTGGTCAACTTAGCGTGGACAAGGCTATCAGCAAAGTACAGTTGGATAAGTTAACTCTTAAATCGACTTTTGAGGGTGATGCTTTACCTCAGTCCCCGATGAAAGTCGACATGGTGTCTGATCTGTCTTTCGACCTAACGAAAAACCATCTGAGTTTTGTTCTAGAGAAGTTAACAGCGAATGCTATCGCCCTAGATGGTAAGGCAGATGTGACACTCGGTGATATTCCTAAAGTACGCTTTGCTCTCCATAGCCCCAATATCGATCTTGATGAGTTCTTAGGGTTAGATAAGCAAGCTGCCGAAGGTAATAAGCCTGCTTCTGGTGGCGAGAGTGCTCCTGCCGGACCTGAGGTTGAGCCTGATTTGTCTGCGTTGAAAACGTTAGATGTAAAGGGTGACATTACCATCGACAAATTCAAAGCGGCAAATGCGAAGATGGAAGCGGTAAAAACGAGCTTCACTGTAAATCGTGGCGTGTTTGAGCTTACATCTTTTAGTTCGAAGTTGTACCAAGGCTCAATCTCAGCGACAGCGAAGTTAGATGCACGCCAATCACCAGCGACTTACAGTGTTAAAAAGTCAATCAAAGGCGTGAAAGTTCAACCGCTACTTATAGACGTTGCTGAAAACGACAAACTTGAAGGGACAGGTAACATTGATGTGAATGTTACAGGTAAGAGTCTCACGCCTACCGGTATCAAGAAGAATCTATCTGGTACGGTTGTTATCAATTTTGCTGACGGTGCGGTGAATGGCATCAACGTTGCTCAGTTGATTCGTGAAAACTATGCGAAATTTAAAGGGCAAAAAGTTGAAGGCACCAATGAAGCTAAGAAAACAGACTTCAGTGCGATGACGGCGACATTGAAACTCAACAAAGGTGTTGTATCAACGGATAATATGCAAGCTCAGTCTCCATTGTTACGTGTTCGTGGTAAAGGTACCGCAAACTACATCAATGAAACAGTCGACTTTACTATCAGCACGTCAGTTGTAGGCAGCCTAGAAGGCCAGGGCGGTAAAGATATAGATGAGCTGAAAGACATCACGATTCCAATCAATGTGTCTGGTAAGTGGGCAGAACCTAAGTTTAAGCTCGTATTCGATGATGTTCTGAAGCAGAAAGCTCAGAAAGAAATCGATCGTGGCGTAGAGAAGCTAACGGACAAAATCAAAGACGAGAAAACCAAAGATGCGGTCGATGGTTTATTGAAGAATCTTTTCAACTAACCGTGCGTGAAAATCAAAAGGGTTGGCATTTTGCCAACCCTTTTTAAATTACTCTGCGAGTGTTACCAATCGACGCCTTTGAGGGCTTTTACGCCAGATTCAAATGCGTGCTTTACATTTTTCACTTCAGAAACGGTATCGGCCATTTCAATCAGGGTTCGATGTGCGCCACGCCCAGTAATAATAACCGACTGCATTTTAGGTCTGTTGCTCAGTGCTTCGACCACTTCGTCTAAGTCGATGTAGCCGTAGCTCACCATATAAGTTAGCTCGTCAAACAAGATGACATCGATAGAGTCGTCTTGCAGCATGCGCTTACATTCTTGCCATACGCCTTGCGCTGCTTCGGTATCAGCGGCTTTGTTTTGAGTTTCCCACGTAAAGCCGGTTGCCATTACTTGGAATTCAACGCCGAGTTTCTCAAGTAGGTTGCGCTCACCGTTGTCCCAAGTACCTTTAATAAACTGCGCGACAGCACAATTCAAACCATGACCCACTGCGCGTGCGATCGTACCGAATCCTGATGTCGATTTACCTTTACCATTTCCGGTAATGATCAGTAGCAGACCTTTTTCCTCTTGAGCAGCAGCGATTTTTGCGTCTACCTGTTCTTTGACTTTTTGTTGGCGAGCTTTATGGCGTGCTTCTTTATTTTCTTCGATAGACATAATACTTCCTCAATTCCTTTTCGTGCTGTGCCCAAGCTAATTTGGGTTCATTGATTTATCTCGCTATGATAGACCAACATATCGTGAAGAAAAACCACCGATAATTCAGGGAATAAAATGAAGAAAATACTTGTTGTTTGTATGGGAAACATTTGTCGGTCACCAACTGGAGAGGCAGTGTTAAGAGCGAAAGCTCAAAAGCTAGGCGTTGAAGTAGAGGTTGATTCGGCAGGTACAATTGGCTACCACGCAGGAAACCGACCGGATTCAAGAGCGATGGCAGCAGGAAAGCAGCGAGGTTATTCTTTTAAAGGAATGCAAGCGCGCCAAGTCACCATTGATGACTTTGAAAAGTTTGACCTTATATTAGCCGCAGATAAAGCAAATTTGGCCGATTTATTGGATATTTGTCCGTTGAAGTATCGACACAAAGTATCGTTATTTTTAAGTCATTCTGAGTCAGGTTACGACGAAGTCCCGGACCCATATTATGGTGGGGAAGATGGCTTTGAACTGGTGCTTGATTTAATCGAAGAGGCATCAGACGCAATTTTGAAGAAGCTATAATCGCCGTGCTTGAAGACAATAGAAAAAGGGATGAGCTCAGCTCATCCCTTTTTATTCGTGTTAACCCGCTAGTATGTCGGTTGCGACTTTGTAGCTTGGGTCTTCCTTCACGTTAATTTCAACCAAGCTGCCAGCTTTGTCCAAAAGTTTACGACAATCTGGGCTTAGGTGACGAAGGTGCAGCGTTTTACCTTGAGCATTGTAACGCTCAGCCAGTGTTTCAATGGCTTCAATTGCAGAGTGATCTGTCACGCGAGAGTCTGCAAAATCGACAATCACATCTTTTGGATCTTCAGGCGCGTTAAACAACTCCAGGAAGTTAGCCGCAGAGCCAAAGAAAATAGGGCCGTGAATCTTGTACTCTTTTGAACCTTCCTCGTTTAAGCACGTGTCGGCATAGATGTGCTTAGCGTGTTGCCATGCAAACATTAATGCAGAAACGATAACACCAACCGCTACGGCAACAGCAAGGTCAGTAAGAACAGTAACAACGGTCACAAGAACAATAACGAAGAAGTCTTGCTTCGGTACGCGGCGTGCTAGCTTAAATGTTGCCCATTCGAATGTACCAATGACAACCATGAACATCACACCAACCAGAGCAGCGAGTGGGATCATTTCAATTAGCGAAGAAGCGAATAAGATAAACATCAATAGAGCGATAGCCGCAACGATACCAGATAGACGGCCGCGACCACCTGAGTTTACGTTGATCATCGACTGACCAATCATCGCACAACCACCCATTGCGCCAAACACAGAACACGTCATGTTTGCCATACCTTGACCGATACATTCGCGGTTAGATTGACCACGAGTATTCGTCATCTCATCTAAAACTGTCAGTGTTAGTAGAGATTCAATTAGACCAATGGCCGCGAGAATGATCGCGTATGGAAGAATGATTTGTAGTGTCTCTAGTGTAAATGGTACCGCAGGAATAGAGAAGGTTGGTAGTGAACCTGCGAGTGTTGCAGCTTCATCACCAGACATTGTACGCAGGAAGTCAACAACAGTTCGAGTTTCCAGATCCAAGCCAACCACTAAAGCCGTCACCGTTACGATTGCAACAAGTGAAGAGGGTACAGCCGTTGTGATTTTTGGTAGAAAGTGAATGATTGCCATAGTTAGCGCAACCAAACCAAGCATTAGTAGCATTTGGTCTTGTGGTAGCCAAGTAAGCATGCCGTTGATATCTGGCGCTTTAAACTGACCCAACTGAGCTAGGAAGATAACAATAGCCAGACCGTTCACAAAACCAATCATCACAGGGTGAGGCACGATACGGATGAACTTACCCAATTTAAACATACCAGCGGCAATTTGAAGTATACCAGCGAGCATGATGGCTGCGAATAGGTACTGGACACCGTGAGTCGCGACAAGCGAAACCATTACGACTGCCATGGCACCTGTTGCACCAGAGATCATGCCGGGACGACCACCGAAAATGGAAGTAATAAGACCAACGATGAATGCAGCGTAAAGACCGACCATCGGATCTACGCCTGCGACGAACGCAAATGCGACAGCTTCAGGAACCAATGCTAGCGCAACGGTTAAGCCTGATAGCACATCATTTTTTACGGAGTGCTTAGAAAATTGGGGAAATTCGAACATGTTTGTTTTTAAGTTCTCTTTGCAATGAGTTAAACCCGACACATATTCGTATTTGCACAAGCCACTGGAAGGTTGATTTTTAATCAAACATTGCAGTGTAAACCGTAGTATTAAAAGAGCAGCATCAGAATGGTGTCGAAAACTTGAGTCGGCGCATGCTACCGAAAAGTGTGATTAAGTTCAAGAATGATACGAATAATGGCGTACAAATGTGATCACGAATTGGTATTTATATGAACAATTTATTGGGCAAATATGAAGATAAAAAAGGCTACCAGATGGTAGCCTTTAATTTATTTATGCCGTTAAGCAGTTGAACGTAATGATTTAGCCTAGTTAAAGTTAGGCTTTGTCATCTCTGCCGATGCACGGTTTTTAGCCACTTGGCTACCTGCACCTTTAGCTTGGTAACGTTCGGTTTTGAACGGCGCTGCTGCAACCGTGATTTCGCGTAGCTCTTGAGGGCCAGGTGCTTTCGTCATCGGTGCGCTAGCGTTTAGCTTAGCAGCAACTTTAATGGCTTCGACTTTAGGCTCTGGTTTATCTACTGGCGCTTCGGCTACAATCTCTTTTGCTGCTTCAACGATAGGCTCTTCAGTAGGTGCCGTTTCTACAATGGCATCAACCGGTTCAGCATGTTCAGTTACAGGAGTTTCAACGATAGGCTCTACCGATGCTGTTTCTACTACTGCCGATTCAGCTTTTTCTGCGATTACTGTTTCAACAACAGGTGCTTCTACTACTGGAGCTTCCACTTTCGCTTCAACGGTTTCTTGAACCTTGTGTTCAACAACTGGCGCATCTGTTACGACAGGTTGCTCGCGACGAATAATCACTTTACCCATTGCCATTTCTGGACACGCAAAGCCACCTTGGATTGTAGGTACTGCTGCTACAGCTTCTTCCTTAACTCGCTCTTCCTTCTTAGGTGCTGGTTTCGGAATGTAACGTGGCATTACTTTACCCATAGCCATTTCAGGAGAAGCGACACCTCCCTTACGTAGGCGGAACGGGTTAGGGCGGCGATCACGGCCACGGCGACGACGCTGGCCGCTTGCACGCAGGTGACGTGGCGAACGACGATTACGACGTTGCTTAGACTCTGCTTGCTTGTTGTCTTGCTGTGCCTCTACCGCTGCTTCTGTTGGCTTTTCAACTTTAGCTTCAACCGTTTCTTGAGTCTTAACCGCTGTTTCTTCGGCTTTCTTCTCAATAGCTTCTTGGTCCTTAACGCGTACAGACTTGTTCAATTTGCGACGTTGGCGGCGCTCTTTCACTTTTTCTGCTTTCGCATTTTGCTGCTTCGGTTTGCTCTCTTCTGGTTTTGTTTCAGTACGAGCTTCCGCTGCTAGCTGCAGACCTTTTTCCGCTACTTTTGCGTTTGCTTTCTGCTCTTGGGCTTTATCTGCCTGTTGAGCTTTAGGTTTACGCTTTTGGTTACGGTTTTGCGGTTTATTTGTTTGTTGTTGAGCTTCGTTTTGCTCATTAGCCTGCTCATCACGAGGCTTACGACGACG
Organism: Vibrio sp. Vb1018; assembly: GCF_033338775.1. Lineage (NCBI taxonomy): Bacteria > Pseudomonadati > Pseudomonadota > Gammaproteobacteria > Vibrionales > Vibrionaceae > Vibrio > Vibrio sp. Vb1018. Next base: position 128,936 of record NZ_JAWOTI010000007.1, on the reverse strand, counting down.
TCGGTTATCGCGATTGTCGCGGTTATCACGATTATCACGCTGGTTGTTATTGCGACGACGATCGTTGCGATCACGTTTGTTACGTCGATTATCGCGATTTGGTTTTTTCTCTTCCTGAGGTTTCTGTTCTTCTTTTGTTTCTTCAGAACTACCGAATAGGAAGCTACCAAGTGCTTTAAACAGACGGCTGAACAATCCAGGTTTCTCTTCTTGTTCAACGTTTTGTTCTTTCTTCTTCGCCTCAGGAGCTGGTTTAGCTGCTGGTGCAGGTGCGGTTTGAGACGGAGCAGCAAAGCCTTTAAGAACTGGCTCTTCAATTCGTTTTGGTTTTACGTCAACTTCAGCTGGCTCTTTACCTTCTGCTTCTTTCATTGCTTCCAGTTTCTTAGGAAGTAAGTAAGAAATCAGATCGAACTCTTCGCCTTCACGAATACGGATAACTTCAAAGTGCGGTGTTTCCATATCAGAGTTAGGAACAACCGTAATTTTCACTTCTTGAATGCGTTCGATATGGTTTACTGAACGACGTTTTTCGTTCAATAAGTAAGAGGCGATTGGCACAGGTACGACTGCAAGTACTTGTGCTGTGTTGTCTTTTAGCGCTTCCTCTTCAATTAAACGAAGTACAGAAAGTGCTAGAGATTCGTTGTCGCGAACGACACCAGTTCCGCTACAGCGAGGACAGATGTGATGGCTTGCTTCTGCAAGAGAAGGGCTCAAGCGCTGGCGTGACATCTCCAACAAACCAAAGCGAGAAATACGACCGATTTGTACACGAGCGCGATCAAGACGAACGGCTTCACGTAGACGGTTTTCTACTTCTCGTTGGTGACGAACTGGGGTCATATCGATAAAGTCGATAACCACTAAGCCACCTAAGTCACGTAGACGCAATTGGCGAGCAATTTCGTCGGCTGCTTCTAGGTTCGTGTTTAGAGCTGTTTCTTCAATATCGCCGCCCTTGGTTGCACGAGCAGAGTTGATATCGATAGACGTTAGTGCTTCAGTCGGGTCAATAACAATAGAACCACCAGATGGCAGACGCACTTCACGTTGGAAAGCCGATTCAATTTGGCTTTCGATTTGGTAGTGGCTGAATAGTGGAACTTCGCCTTCATATTTCTTAACGCGGTTAAGGAAATCAGGGCGCACCAATTGAATGTGCTCTTTTGCACGTTCGTAGATGGTGTTGCTATCAATTAAGATTTCGCCAATATCACGACGCAAATAGTCACGGATTGCACGAACGATAACGTTACTTTCTTGGTGGATTAAGAATGGAGCAGGGTTAGAGTCCGCTGCACCTTTGATTGCACCCCAGTGGTTAAGTAGTACATTCAAATCCCACTCAAGCTCTTCAGCACTCTTGCCAACGCCAGCAGTACGTACGATTAGGCCCATGCCCTGAGGCAGTTCCAAAGTACTTAATGCGGCTTTTAGTTGAGTTCGCTCGTCACCTTCGATTCGACGAGAAATACCGCCAGCACGAGGGTTGTTAGGCATCAGAACAAGGTAACTACCAGCAAGAGAAATGAAAGTAGTAAGAGCAGCGCCCTTGCTTCCACGTTCTTCTTTTTCCACTTGAACGATTACTTCTTGGCCTTCCGTTAGCACTTCTTTGATGCTTGGACGACCTTGGTAGGTGTAACCTTCAGGGAAATATTCGCGGGCAATTTCTTTGAGAGGGAGGAAACCGTGACGCTCGGCGCCGTAATCAACAAATGCGGCTTCTAAGCTTGGTTCGATACGTGTGATACGTCCTTTGTAGATATTCGCTTTTTTAGATTCATGCCCTGGACTCTCGATATCAAGATCGAAAAGTCGCTGGCCATCAACCAGAGCGACACGCAACTCTTCTTTTTGAGTTGCGTTAATTAACATTCTTTTCATTGAAAATTCTCGTTGTCTTTTCTTTTATATCTTTCTTGTCGACTTGCCACTGTTTTTTCGCTCTTTCACGGTGCCAGATCCCATGGCTTGTATTTTGCAGCCTCCCGGCTGGAAGGGGATGCTCTCGGGCACTTCAGTCATCACAAGCCTCTTGTGGTTTCTGTTGGAAACGTAGACTTGTGACCCGCTATTTGGGCGGTAGGTACTCAACGTGAATATGCGAGGAGTAGGGTGGCAAGAGTGTTGAATTCGATGTGTCTCACGCCAATGCTGCACTCGACCTTCAACGATCTACTCACATTGCTTGAGGATAAATGATTGGTAATGAATAAAATGTAACCAAACCTTCCTTAGCAGCTGTGAACTATAGCAGTGCGCGTGGCTATCAGCAATCTGCTTTCACGCAAACGATAGAAAATTTGCCGCTAAACTCAAAATTTCTAATTTATAACAGGTTGTTTCATAAGCAATTGAGATGTGCAAACTGTTCAGGACAGAAAACAAATTGAGAACTTGATTGAGAGTTTTAATAATTTAAACAAAAGCTTGGCGAAATTTAGACCAGTATGTGCCACCGAGTGTTTCTTTTACGACAAGAATAATGTGAAGTCGCACGAAATTGAGTTTACAATACCGCCCATGAACGAAATAAGAACAAAAGTCCAGTTCGTCGACATTGACGAAGATATGGCGGGTCAGCGCATTGATAATTTTTTGCGCAACCAATTAAAAGACATTCCTAAAAGCATGATTTACCGAATTGTGCGTAAGGGCGAAGTGCGCGTAAATAAAAAGCGTATAAAAGCAGAGTACAAGTTAAAAGCAGGCGATCTCGTTCGTATTCCACCGGTGACCGTCGAGAAAAAAGATGACGATGTCGCACCAAGTACGAAACTTAACAAAGTCGCTGAGTTGGAAAATATGATTATCTTCGAAGATGATCATATGTTGATTCTAAACAAACCATCTGGCACCGCGGTGCATGGTGGCAGTGGTTTAAAGTTTGGTGCGATTGAAGCGCTTAGGGCTCTGCGTCCTCAAGCTCGCTTTCTTGAACTTGTGCATCGTATTGACCGTGATACTTCAGGGATTTTGCTGGTTGCTAAGAAGCGTTCTGCACTTCGTCACTTGCAAGCCCAGTTTCGTGAAAAGACAGTAAAGAAGTTTTACTTAGCTCTTGTCATGGGGCAATGGAAAAGCAGTTGTAAGGTTGTGAACGCGCCACTGCTCAAAAACGAAGTGAACAGTATTGTTCGTGTTAACCCTAATGGTAAGCCGTCAGAAACGCGTTTTAAGATTTTGGAAAAGTTCGAACAAGCTACATTGATTCAGGCGAGTCCGATTACTGGTCGAACTCACCAAATACGAGTTCATACGCAATACACTGGTCACCCAATCGCTTGGGATGATCGCTACGGTGATCGCCGCTTTGATGCTTATACAGGTCAAGTTGGTTTAGATCGTTTGTTCCTACACGCGGCAAACATTAAGTTCCAACACCCATCAAATGATGAGTGGATGGAAATCAACGCACCGATGGAACCGAAACTAGAAAAAGTGTTGGCGGGTTTAAGAAACGCGTAACCATGTTTTCCTCGCGGATGCAAAAGGGAGCCACAGGCTCCCTTTTATCGTATTTGGGTTAAAGGACATCGAGTCCTTGAACATGCAACATATCAATCAAATCAATCAATGGTAGTCCGACAAGTGTGTTCGGGTCTTTACCAACTAATTTCGTAAACAAACAAATTCCCATGCCTTCGCTTTTAAAGCTGCCTGCGCAGTAAAAAGGTTCTTCCCTGTCGACGTAGCGTTCGATTTGTTCAAGCGTTAAATCTCTAAAGTGCACCTCGAAAGAATCAAAGCCGACTTCTGTATGGTTTGTGACGGTGTTATGTACCGCAAGACCAGTATAGAAAGTGATGACTTTTCCACTTTGAGCCAAAAGTTGATTTATCGCGTTATCTCTATTTAAAGGCTTGCCAACGATTTCACCATTAATGACACAAACTTGGTCACTGCCGATAACTAAACTTGCTTTATCCGTCTGGCAAGATATTGCTTTCTCTTGGGCCAGTCTCTGCACAAGTTCAGTTGGCGTTTCTTGGTCAAAAGGTGTTTCATCGCAATCAGGTGGTAAACAAACGAATGGTAATGAGAGCTTTTCAAGCAGTTGTTTACGAAAAGGGGAAGTTGAGGCTAAAACCAGTTGGTAATTTTTCATTTTGAATTACAATTCGTGGGAGCATTTCCAATAGGATAATCGATCAAAAATGATTCTGGCTAATGCTCTGTATGTTAAGCGTAAAAAAGTACAACTTTTTTGCCTTTTTCTTTGACTAATTTTGATTTGGAAGATAATATTCGCGCCCTATGCAAAAGGTAAAAATACCGCGAACGGTTGACCCAGCTAAAGCTGCACAGAAACGATTGGATTACGATGGCATCATCCAAGCTAGTCTTTTCAAGCGCTTAGTGGAAACAACTGAAGGCGTAAAACGCGACGCAGAAGTCTCATTGTCATTTGGGATGGATGAACAGCGACTCGTTGTTATCTCTGGTAAAGCTAACATCGAAGTCGATTTAGAGTGTCAGCGTTGTAATGAGGTATTCGCACATGAGTGCGAAGTTGAATTCCTTTCTACTCCTTACTACGGTGAGAAAACAGAACAGGAAGCACCAGAAATTTATGATTTGGTAGATCTAAATGAATATGGTGAATTAGACCTCATACAACTTGTTGAAGACGAGTTCATCTTAGCATTACCTCAAATTGCGATGCACGATGAAGCGGATTGTAGCGTTGATTCAAATAACATGGTTTTTGGTGAGATTCCTGAAGAAATTGAGGAAGAAAAACCGAATCCATTCGACGTTTTGAAAAGTCTGAAAAAGTAATAGGTGTGGTAGCCGATTCTTCTTCAGGTTTTTAACCCAATAGTATAGGAGTAGGGTCAATGGCCGTACAGAAAAACCGTAAAACTCGTTCTAAGCGCGGTATGCGTCGTTCACACGATGCGCTAACTACAGCTGCTCTATCTGTAGACGCGACTTCTGGTGAAACTCACCTACGCCACAACGTAACTGCTGAAGGTTACTACCGTGGTCAAAAGGTTATCAACAAGTAAGGTTGAACCTTTGCAAAGTATTACCGTTGCACTTGATGCAATGGGCGGGGATTTCGGTCCACGCGTAACAGTGCCTGCCGCCGTGCAGGCACTGTCTCATTTCCCAGAGCTAAAAGTGATTCTTATTGGTGATCAATCTCTGATCACGTCTCAATTATCTCAACTCGGTACCTCGACCAGTTCCCGCTTGACTATTCTTCACAGCGAGAAAGTTATCTCGAACTCAGAAAAACCTTCATTGGCGTTGCGTAATAGCCAAAATAGTTCTATGCGTATGGCTATCGATTTGGTTTCTGAGCAGAAAGCGGATGCTTGTGTTAGTGGTGGCAACACCGGTGCATTAATGGCACTATCGCGTTTCATTCTTAAGTTACTTCCTGGCATTGAACGTCCTGCTTTAGTTTCCGCTTTACCGACGATTACCGGAAAGCGCACTTGGATGCTAGATCTGGGGGCGAATGTATCGTGCGATGCTGATAGCTTGTTCCAATTTGCTGTAATGGGCAGTGCATTAGCTGAAGAACACTTGGGTCGTCCTCCTCGCGTTGCTGTACTCAATATTGGCGCAGAAGAGATTAAAGGTAACGATTTAGTCAAACGTTGCGCAGAAATGCTTTCTCAGACCGATGCGATTAACTTTGTCGGTTATATTGAAGGTAATCAAATTTTGCATGATGTTGCTGACGTCATTGTTTGTGATGGATTTGTCGGCAACGTATGCTTAAAAGCCAGTGAGGGAACAGCTCAACTTTTTATCGAAAAAATTAAAACCAGCATAATGGCATCAACGATAAAGGGTTGGATAGCTAGAAAGTTGTTTTCTAGGCTATTTAATGAACTAAAAACACTGAACCCCGACCAGTATAACGGCGCAAGTTTGCTAGGATTGCGCGGCATTGTCATAAAAAGCCATGGAAGTGCGGATGTATCTGCGATTGTCAATGCACTTGGCGAGGCAGTACACGAGGTCAAACGACAAGTACCAAGCCGTATTAGCGATCGTTTGGAAGCGGTTTTACTCGAGAGGCATTATTAGTCTTCATGTATAGCAAAATTTTAGGTACTGGCAGCTACCTGCCATCTCAGGTGCGTACAAACGCAGATCTAGAGAAAATGGTAGATACAAGTGATGAGTGGATCGTTGCTCGCACGGGTATTAAAGAGCGTCGAATTGCTGCAGAAAACGAGACTGTAGCAGACATGGCATTCTACGCAGCTGAAAACGCTATCGATATGGCGGGTATTGATAAAAACGATATCGACCTGATTATCGTAGCCACAACGAGCAGTAGCCATACTTTCCCTTCATCTGCGTGTCAGGTGCAGGCAAAGCTTGGCATTAAAGGTTGTCCAGCTTTTGACTTAGCCGCTGCTTGTTCTGGTTTTGTGTACGCATTATCTGTTGCAGACCAACATATCAAATCTGGTATGTGCAAAAACGTACTTGTGATTGGTTCAGATGCTTTGTCTAAAACGTGTGATCCGACAGACCGTTCAACCATTATCCTATTTGGTGATGGTGCCGGAGCCGTTGTCGTAGGCGCTAGCCAAGAGCCTGGCATTATCTCTACCCACATATACTCGGATGGTCAATTCGGAGAGCTTCTAAGCCTACCTGTACCTGTGCGGGGGCAAGATGCGGATAAATGGCTTCATATGGCTGGGAACGAAGTATTCAAAGTCGCTGTCACTCAGCTATCGAAACTAGTAAAAGATACGCTTGAAGCCAACAACATGCATAAGTCTGAACTAGACTGGCTAGTGCCGCACCAAGCGAACTACCGCATTATTTCAGCGACAGCGAAGAAACTTTCGATGTCACTAGACCAAGTCGTGATTACACTTGATAAACACGGCAACACATCAGCTGCGACGGTGCCAACAGCACTAGATGAAGCGGTACGTGATGGTCGTATTAAACGCGGTCAAACTCTGCTTCTTGAAGCGTTTGGCGGCGGATTCACTTGGGGCTCGGCCCTTGTGAAGTTCTAAGTTTCACAAGAATTCAAAATTTAAGGTGCACTTGGTGCATCTTATTTCTTTTTACTTTGCTTAAAGGAAAACAACATGAGCAAGTTTGCTATCGTATTTCCAGGTCAAGGTTCTCAAGCTGTAGGTATGCTTGCAGAACTAGGCGAACAATATGACGTAGTAAAACAAACATTTGCAGAAGCATCTGACGCACTAGGTTACGATCTATGGGCGCTTGTTCAAAATGGACCTGCAGAAGATTTAAACGAGACTTTCCGTACTCAACCAGCTTTGCTAGCTTCATCTGTTGCAATCTGGCGTGTATGGCAGGAACTTGGCTTAGAGCAACCAGCAAACCTAGCCGGTCACAGCCTAGGTGAGTACTCAGCACTTGTATGTGCGGGTGTTATTGACTTTAAAGAAGCCATCAAGCTGGTTGAATTACGTGGTCAACTTATGCAAGAAGCAGTACCAGCTGGTACTGGCGCAATGTACGCGATTATCGGTTTGGCTGATGATGCGATTGCAAAAGCGTGTGAAGACGCAGCGCAAGGCGAAGTGGTCTCTCCAGTAAACTTTAACTCGCCTGGTCAAGTCGTTATCGCTGGTAGCAAAGACGCAGTAGAGCGAGCTGGTGCGCTATGTAAAGAAGCTGGTGCGAAGCGTGCGCTTCCTCTTCCTGTTTCAGTACCTTCACACTGTGCACTTATGAAGCCAGCAGCGGAAAAACTTGCTGTAGCTCTCGAGTCTATCGAATTTAACTCACCACAGCTGCCAGTTATCAACAACGTTGATGTGGTTGCTGAGACAGATCCTGCAAAAATCAAAGATGCGCTTGTTCGTCAGCTACATAGCCCAGTTCGTTGGACTGAGACAGTTGAACTGATGCACGAACAAGGCGTAGAAAATCTTCTTGAGCTTGGTCCTGGTAAAGTTTTAACAGGTCTAACAAAACGTATCGTGAAAACGCTAACTGCAGCCGCAGTGAATGATATCGCATCGCTAGACGCTGCGAAGTAATCCATCAAGCGATAAATTTGCGATAAGAAAAGGAAACACAACATGATGAATCTAGAAGGTAAGATCGCGCTAGTTACCGGCGCAAGCCGTGGTATTGGCCGCGCGATCGCGGAACTTCTTGCCGAGCGAGGTGCTACGGTTATCGGTACTGCTACTTCTGAAAGTGGTGCGGCTGCTATCAGCGAGTATCTTGGTGATAACGGTAAAGGCTTAGCGCTTAACGTGACTGATGTCGAGTCTATCGAAGCGACATTAAAAACGATCAACGAAGAATTTGGTGTGATCGATATTCTGGTGAATAACGCTGGTATTACTCGTGACAACCTATTGATGCGCATGAAAGATGATGAGTGGAACGACATCATCGATACCAACCTAACGCCAATCTACCGCATGTCTAAAGCGGTTTTACGCGGTATGATGAAAAAACGTGCGGGTCGTATCATCAACGTAGGCTCTGTTGTTGGTACCATGGGTAATGCTGGTCAAACTAACTACGCAGCAGCGAAAGCGGGCGTGATTGGTTTTACTAAATCAATGGCTCGTGAAGTTGCGTCTCGTGGTGTAACAGTGAACACTGTTGCTCCTGGTTTCATCGAAACTGACATGACTAAGGCACTAAATGATGACCAACGTGCGGCAACATTGTCGAACGTGCCAGCAGGTCGTTTAGGTGACCCACGTGAAATTGCATCAGCAGTAGTTTTCCTTGCTTCTCCTGAAGCAGCGTACATTACTGGTGAAACTTTGCATGTAAATGGTGGCATGTACATGGTTTAATGCGACAGTTTATGCAAAATAAGCTATTTTACATTGTGAAAAATAGCCTATAGTTGCAGTTAACTGTCATGAACTTGTCATGCTTATGCGCAAGATTTGTGCATGATTTAAGTCAAAAATGTATTGAAATTCGGTTAAATTCGCTAATTTTGTGGTTTGACCAGCAAGGACCCCCTTGCAACTTTCAATAGTTCGAATAAACTACGGAATCATCGCATTAGGCGAAATCTGTAAAGGAAAAGAAAAATGAGCAACATCGAAGAACGCGTAAAGAAAATCATTGTTGAACAGCTAGGTGTAGACGAAGCAGAAGTTAAAAACGAAGCTTCTTTCGTTGACGATCTAGGTGCTGATTCTCTAGACACTGTAGAACTAGTTATGGCTCTAGAAGAGGAATTCGACACTGAGATTCCTGACGAAGAAGCTGAGAAGATCACTACTGTTCAAGCTGCAATCGACTACGTAAACAGCGCTCAGTAATTAGCTCTCCCAGGCGGTCTCCTAGACCGCCTGTGTTCTTTCTAACTTCTTCTATCCTCTCATAGAAATATTCAATTCCCGGAGAATTATATCGTGTCCAAGCGTCGTGTAGTTGTCACTGGCATGGGTATGTTGTCACCGGTAGGCAACACAGTAGAATCATCTTGGAAAGCCCTGCTAGAAGGTCAAAGTGGTATCGTAAATATCGAGCACTTTGATACTACGAACTTCTCAACTCGTTTTGCAGGTCTTGTTAAAGATTTCGATTGCACAGAGTACATGTCTAAAAAAGATGCTCGTAAGATGGACCTTTTCATCCAGTACGGCATTGCAGCGGGTATTCAAGCTCTTGATAACTCTGGCTTACAAATTACCGAAGAAAATGCGGCTCGAGTTGGTGTTGCTATCGGCTCAGGCATTGGCGGTCTTGACCTTATCGAAACTGGCCATACTGCATTAGTAGACAAAGGCCCTCGCAAAGTTAGCCCATTTTTTGTTCCTTCGACCATTGTAAACATGGTTGCAGGTAACCTATCTATCATGCGTGGTCTTCGTGGTCCAAATATCGCGATTTCTACCGCATGTACTACTGGCCTGCATAATATCGGCCATGCAGCACGTATGATTGCCTACGGCGATGCAGATGCGATGGTTGCTGGTGGTGCAGAAAAAGCTTCTACGCCTCTTGGCATGGCTGGCTTCGGTGCAGCTAAAGCACTATCTACTCGTAATGAAGAGCCTCAAAAAGCGTCTCGCCCATGGGATAAAGGCCGTGATGGTTTTGTTCTAGGTGATGGTGCTGGCATGATGGTGCTTGAAGAGTACGAACACGCAAAAGCACGTGGCGCGAAGATTTACGCAGAACTGGTTGGTTTTGGTATGTCTGGTGATGCTTACCACATGACATCTCCAAGCGAAGACGGCTCTGGTGGTGCACTTGCGATGGAAGCGGCGATGCGTGACGCTAACATCACAGGTACTCAAGTAGGTTATGTGAATGCTCACGGTACTTCTACTCCTGCTGGTGATGTTGCAGAAATCAAGGGCGTGAAACGTGCTCTTGGTGAAGAAGGTGCGAAGCAAGTTCTTGTGTCTTCAACTAAGTCGATGACGGGTCACCTATTAGGTGCTGCTGGCTCTGTTGAAGCAATTATCACGGTTATGTCTTTGGTTGACCAAATTGTTCCGCCAACCATTAACCTTGATGATCCAGAAGAAGGTCTAGACATCGACCTTGTGCCGCATACAGCGCGCAAAGTTGAAGGTATGGAGTACGCTATCTGTAACTCGTTTGGCTTTGGTGGTACAAACGGTTCTTTGATCTTCAAGAAGTTCGCTGAGTAACACTATCTAACCTAATTTAGATAAGCGAAACTTGTATTCTAACGGCTCGATGCTTAGCATTGAGCCGTTTTGTTTTATTTGTTGTCTGCTAATTTGAAGGTACGTGAATGTTTTGGGTAAATGGAGTTCCGCAAACGCATGTAGAGCTAGGTGATCGCTCATTCCAATACGGTGATGGAGGCTTTACCACCATCCTGACCCAAAATGGAGAGTTGGTTTACTGGCAAGAACATACTGAGCGCATGAGTGCTTGCCTTGACGCTTTGAAGATCTCTTCACCTGACTGGAAAGTTGTGCATGATTGGGCAAGCAAAGCGGTTTTATCTGACGCACGAGCGGGGGTGAAGATTCACGTTAGCCGCGGTATTGGCGGGCGAGGGTATAGCCCTAATGGGATTGAAGGCCCTATCGTGACGATTTCCAATTTTGCGTTTCCTTCTCATTATTCATCTTGGCAAGAACAAGGTGTGGACTTGGGCGTTTGTAATACTCGTCTAGGGATTCAACCTTTACTTGCTGGACATAAGCACAACAACCGTTTAGAGCAGATTCTCGCCAAGGCTGAAATCGACAATACAGAGTTTGCAGATGCAATAACGTTAAATGTGCAAAACCATGTCATTGAAACTACAATGGCCAACCTTTTTTGGGTTAAAGGTAATAAAGTATTTACGCCGGAGCTGACCTTATCAGGCGTTACGGGCGTAATGCGTCGTAAGGTGCTTGAGTTACTTAAAGTAAGTCATATTGAAGTCATCGAGGGGCGTTTTATACTTCCAGATTTTCTGAGTGCTGACGAGGCTTTCATGTGTAACTCAATATTAGGTGTCGCACCTATTCGCAGCATAGTGACATCGAACTCTAAGACTATATTTCCGATAGGAAAATTGACTCAACGACTGCAAGGGAATTTAACTACGTGATTAAAAAACTGTTGGCTTTTGTTGTGCTGATTGCAGTGATAGGCGCAGCAGCTGTTTTTTATATAATTTCACAGGCTAAACAATACGTTGAAAAGCCTATTCTATTGGAACAACCTCAGCTGTTTACTGTAGAAAGTGGTACAAGCTTTCATCATGTCATGCGCGCCTTAGTTGAAGATGAGGTGATTGAAACATCGGAGTATATCCGTTTAATTCCTCACTTATATCCAGAATTGTTGCAAGTGCGAGCGGGTACTTACCAACTTGAGCCTGGTATGTCGCTTTTGCAAACATTGGAGCATCTGAATAATGGAAAAGAATACCAGTTTGCGATCACTTTTGTTGAAGGCAGCCGCTTTTCTGAATGGGTAGATCAACTAAAAAGTGCTCCTTATTTAAAGCATGATTTAACCGAACTGTCAGAAAAAGAAATGGCTGCGAAGCTTGGAATTGAGAGAGAAAAGCTAGAAGGGTTGTTTTTAGCAGAAACCTACCATTACACAGCGGGTGCGAGTGAAAGCCAGTTATTAAAACGAGCGCATCGAAAACTCAATAAAATACTGGACGCTAGCTGGGAAGCTCGTCAAGAAAAGCTGCCATTACAGGACAAATATGAAGCCTTGATTCTCGCGTCTATCATCGAGAAAGAGACGGCTATTGATTCTGAGCGTGAGCGCGTCGCTTCTGTGTTTATCAACCGATTGAACAAACGCATGCGGTTACAAACTGATCCGACAGTTATTTATGGTATGGGTGATGCCTACGATGGCAACATTCGTAAGAAAGATTTGCGTACGCCAACACCATATAACACCTATACCATCAATGGTTTGCCACCAACACCGATTGCGATGGCTGGTGAAGCTTCCATTGAAGCGGCTTTGAACCCAGAAAGCAGCAACTATTTATATTTTGTAGCAAGTGGAAAGGGCGGACATGTATTTTCGAAATCCCTTGCTGAGCACAACCGTGCTGTTCGTGCCTATTTAAGAGAACTAAGAAAGAACAAATGATGAAAGCAAACTTTATTGTCGTTGAAGGCCTAGAAGGCGCGGGTAAAAGCACTGCGATTAAAACCGTTTTAGATACGCTAAAAGCGGCCAGTATTGAGGATATCGTAAATACCCGTGAGCCAGGAGGCACACCGCTAGCAGAAAAAATGCGCGCTCTGGTGAAAGAAGAGCACGAAGGCGAAGAACTTAAGGACATGACGGAGTTGCTGCTTCTGTACGCTGCACGTGTTCAGTTGGTTGAGAACGTGATCAAACCAGCTTTGGAAAACGGTCAGTGGGTGGTTGGTGACCGACATGATATGTCGTCGCAAGCTTATCAAGGTGGTGGCCGTCAGATTGACGCATCGTTAATGAAAAATCTCCGGGATACAACGCTTGGTGATTTTAAACCTGCTCTCACTCTCTATATGGATATTGACCCTCGTGTTGGGCTTGAGCGTGCACGTGGGCGTGGTGAGTTAGATCGTATAGAGAAGATGGATATTAGTTTCTTCGAGCGTACACGTGAGCGTTATTTGGAGATTGCTCATGCCGATCCTTCCATCGTTATCATTAACGCAGAACAGACGATTGAAGGCGTGTCGCGTGATATTCGGGACGCTCTAAACGAGTGGCTAGCTCGTCAATAAGTGAAACGTAAATTTAGGTGACTCATGTTAAATGATTATCCATGGCTACAGCCAATATGGGATAACCTCAAAGTAGGGTTAGAGTCGGACAGAATACCAGGTGCGCTTTTATTACAAAGCGAGCAGGGCTTGGGCATCGAAAAACTTATCGAGTTTTTTAGCCAAGCACTTCTTTGCCAAAATTACGCGAGTGAAGCATGCGGTTTTTGTCATAGCTGCCAGCTAAATCAATCTCAAAACCACCCTGATTTACACTGGATCAAGCCAGAGAAAGAAGGAAAGGCGATAACGGTGGACCAAATTCGCGCTTGTAACCGTCTTGCTCAGGAATCATCTCAGCTTAATGGTTACCGCCTATTTGTAATAGAACCGGCGGACTCTATGAACGAGTCGGCATCGAATGCGCTGTTAAAGACGCTAGAAGAGCCTGGGGCAAAGTGCTTGTTTTTGCTCGTTACCCACAATCAGGAGCGTCTGCTCCCAACGATTCGTAGCCGTTGCCAACACTGGGTTGTTGCGCCTCCGTCAGCGGAACAAGCGATGCAATGGATGCACGAACAAGGGGCGAAGCAAGTTCCTGCTTATGCCTTAAAACTGAATATGGGCTCTCCAATAAAAACATTGGATGCGTTAAATAATGGTGAGCTCGAAGCTTACTTGGCTTTTGAACGCAGTTTTATTAAGGCAATGTCTTCGCCTGTTTCAGACGTTTCTGAGTGTGCTTCTTTAATCGCTAAACACTCAGAGCAATCACTAGACTGGGCATGGTATTTACTGACAGATGCTCAGAAAGCGCAGTTTGGTGTATCAGAAGCTCAAATGCTTCCGGGCGCGACAAAGTTTCAACCGGACAACTATAACGGTTTGTACTCATCAGCGAAGGCGCTGATGAACCTGAAAGCTCAGGTGCAAGCCTTTCCTGGCCTGAACCTTGAGCTACTATCAATGAATTGGTTAATTGAATCACGAGAGGCATTATGTTCGTAGATTCTCATTGTCATTTAGACAAATTGAATTACGACGATCTCCACATCAATGTGGAAGACGTTATTAACAAAGCTAAACAAGCAAACGTAACTGAACTACTTTCTGTTGGAGTAACGCTGGATTCTTTCCCGAAAATGATGGAAATGATCGAGCCTTATGACAATGTTTATGCTTCGTGCGGTGTGCACCCACTTGATGTTGAAAGCGACTTTTCGATGGACGTATTGCGCCACCATGCGTCGAATGCAAAAGTCGTCGCTATTGGCGAAACGGGTTTAGATTATCATTACAAGCCCGAAACGGCCGCGTTACAGAAAGAGCGCTTTGAGCAACACGTTGATCTTGCAGTGGAGCTCAACAAACCTTTAATTATCCATACCAGAAACGCACGTGCGGATACTCTAGATATTTTGCGTAAGGGTGGGGCAGAGAAATGTGGTGGTGTTATCCACTGTTTTACAGAAGATCTTCCATTTGCTGAAGCTGCACTGGAGCTGGGGTTTTATATTTCTATCTCGGGGATTGTTACTTTCCGTCAAGCTACAGAGTTAAAAGAAGTGGTGAAGACTCTACCTTTAGAGAAGCTTCTTATTGAGACAGATTCTCCTTACTTGGCTCCTGTCCCTCATCGTGGCAAAGAGAATCAACCCGCTTACGTTGTCGAAGTCGCTTCTTATATTGCGCAACTCAAATCGTGCTCTCTTTCTGAAGTGGCACAAAAAACCACCGAAAACTTCCGAAATCTTTTTTTGCGATGAAAAAATAATAAGAGCATAAAAAAGGAGCTTAGGCTCCTTTTTTGTTGATAAAAACAACAGATACGCTCACGAGTTTAATGTTTACTAAAAATGTTGATTTAATAACATTCAAAAATCACAAATGTAATTTTGTTACTAAAAATAACATTGAGGCGTATTTTATTTACGCCTTAAAATTAATTATATAAATAATTAATTCTTTATAAAACAGTAATATAAGTGCAATGCAAACCTTTTCATCGGCTGTTTTTGGGTGTGATCCAAGACTTGTTTTGAAACTAAATTTCGTAACTGTGTGGAAAGTTTGAGGGTCATCAATATATATTTAGAGCCGGAAAATATAATGCAGTTGTGGTTACATTTTCATTGGGTGCTAACCTTTAGGCTACGGGGGTGTGCCGTTAGTGCCCAAATAATACTTATAAATTTATCAGGAGCATAAACATGTTTAAGAACCTTTTTGCTAACCTGCAAAAAGTTGGTAAGGCTCTGATGCTTCCAGTATCAGTTTTACCAGTTGCAGGTATTTTATTAGGTGTGGGTGCTGCCCATCTAAGCTTTATTCCAGAGATCGTTTCTAATCTTATGGAACAAGCTGGTGGTTCAGTATTCGGCCAAATGGCACTTCTATTTGCAGTAGGTGTAGCGCTAGGCTTCACTAACAACGACGGTGTTGCAGGTCTTGCAGCTATCGTTGGTTACGGCATCATGACGGCAACGCTAGGTGTAATGGCGGGCGTTATGGGTGTTGAGAAAATCGATACAGGTGTACTAGGTGGTATCCTTGTCGGTGGTGTGGCTGCTTGGGCATTCAACCGTTTCTTCAAAATCCAACTTCCAGAGTACCTTGGCTTCTTCGCTGGTAAGCGCGCAGTGCCAATCATCACTGGTTTTGCTGCGATCATCCTAGGTGTTATCCTTTCTGTTATCTGGCCACCAATTGGCGGTGCAATTTCTGCATTCTCTGATTGGGCTGCACACCAAAACCCACAGCTAGCATTCGGTATCTACGGTGTTGTTGAGCGTTCTCTAATCCCATTCGGTCTACACCACGTATGGAACGTACCGTTCTTCTTCGAAGCAGGTTCTTGTGTTAACGCTGCCGGTGAAGCTCAAAATGGTGTACTAACTTGTTACCTAGTTGCTGATGAAGCATCTCGTGCTGCTGGTAATGGCTTCGGTCAGCTAGCGGGTGGTTATATGTTCAAGATGTTCGGTCTACCAGCTGCAGCAATCGCAATTGCTCATTGTGCTAAACCAGAAAACCGTGCAAAAGTAATGGGTATCATGGCGTCAGCTGCACTGACTTCATTCCTAACTGGTATTACTGAGCCAATCGAATTCTCATTCCTATTCGTTGCTCCGCTACTATACGGTATCCACGCTCTACTAGCTGGTTCTGCATACATCGTTTCGAACACTCTAGGCTTTGTACACGGTACTTCTTTCTCTCACGGTCTGATCGACTTCCTAGTCCTATCTGGTAACGCTCAGAAGATGGTGCTAATGATTGCCGTCGGTCTAGTTTACGCAGTAATTTACTACGTAGTGTTCCGTGGTGTAATCACAGCGCTTGACCTAAAAACACCTGGCCGTGAAGATGAAACGGAAAGTGCAGCTGTAACTTCTGGCTCTGATATGGGCGGTGAACTGGTTGCAGCGTTTGGCGGTAAAGCTAACATTACTGGTCTAGATGCATGTATCACACGTCTACGTGTAGCAGTTGCAGATACAGCAGCTGTTGACCAAGACAAGCTAAAACAACTTGGCGCTGCTGGTGTTGTAGTTGTTGCAGGTGGTGTACAGGCTATCTTCGGTACTAAGTCTGACAACCTAAAAACTGAAATGGATGAGTGGATCCGTAACCACGGTTAATCGCAGTCATTCATAGTAATGCATAAAAGGAGGCTTCGGCCTCCTTTTTTAGTTCCTATTTTATTAACTGACAGTTCCTTTTTAGTGTGATCCTAAACTCATCTTTACTTTTGCCAGTCTTTTCATACATCGCGCTTACTCATCGTTGACATATTGAAGCACCACTATGTTTGAATAGCGCATGATGTTTTTTTAATAATTGATAACGTGTATGAAGAGCAAATTAATTTTATTAGCAGGACTAGTTTCTAGTACCGCAATGGCGGCAAATGAGCCAACGAACTTGTCTGTTGGTATGGCTGTCGATCAACAGTTGAGTGTTGTTGTTGAGTTAGATAATAAGTATCGCGGCATTATCGGTAACGATGGTATGGCGTTTGATTACATCGCTAAACGTGGAACATTCGATCAAAACATGCCAGTGACCTGGTATGTTGGCGTTGGTGGTTGGTATGAGTGGGATGATGAGTTTGGTGTGAGAGTACCACTTGGTGTGAACTGGGATTTATCACGCGGCTGGGACCTTTATGGTCAAATACACCCAGAGCTAGATCTTTACAAAGGTGCTGACTTGCAACTTGGCGGCGCCGTTGGCATCAAGTACAGTTTCTAGAATTGAACTAATGTATGTATAAAAAAACGCCGGTAACTACCGGCGTTTTTTATATGGAACTTAACGTTCTATTGTTTATCCATGGCTCGCTTGATGCAAACGGCAGCGCCGCCCCAAGTGATACCTAAACCAATAACCATCATAATAATTGCGCTGATTGTCATTTTGCTGTCTCCTTGCGGTTCACTGCGTTGATCACTAGACCAAAGATAAAGAGTGCGGCGATAAGTGCCCAGCCTAAAGTTAGATCATAGCCACCGTAGCCTTCAGTAATTAGGGCGTATAGCTTGGTCGCTAAGATAATGGCGAGCATGATTGGTGTAACGAAGCGTAAGCAGATCTCGAACCATTGACCAACAGAGAAATCAGAGCGCTCGTTAACGTAATTACGTACTTCTGGCACGCGCTTCAATAGCCACGCCATCAAGACAATCTCAACCAGACCACCAACCATGATGCCAACGTTGTTTGCAAAGTGGTCTACTAGATCGAGTAGCAGCAGACCGCCATTGGTAGCAAACGCCATAGAGACAACGAAGCCAATACCAATCACAACATTTGCAGCTTTTTTACGGCTCCACTTCAGCTTGTCGATAATGGCTGAAGTTACGGCTTCCATAATTGAAATATGCGAACTTAGACCAGCAACCACCAGTGCAAAGAAGAACAGTGGACCAAGAATATATGGGGCAGGTAGTAGGTTAATTGCCGCAGGTAAAGTAACAAAAGCCAAGCCAACGCCTGCAGATACCACCTCTGTTAACGGCTTACCTTGCTCTTGAGCCATGTAACCCAATACTGAGAAGATCATGATGCCGGCTAGGATCGAGAAGCCACAGTTGATCAACACGGTCATAAACGCGTTATTCGTTATGTCTGACTTTTCTGGTAGGTAGCTAGAGTAAGCTAGCATGATGGCGAAGCCGATACTTAGCGTAAAGAAGATCTGACCATATGCCGCTGCCCATACTTTCACATCCCAAATTTTGCTGAAATCGGGTTCGAACATGTAGTTCACGCCATCTAGAGCTCCTGGCAAGAAAATCATACGTCCGATTAAGAAAATCACCATCAAGAATAGGATTGGCATCATAATTTTAGATGCTCGTTCAATTCCTGATTTCACGCCTTTGGCAATGGCGGTGTAAGTAATTGCCCAAGCAATTACCATGGATAAAGCAATCTTCCATTGAATACTGCCTAAGTCTGTTGGTGAGTTGTCACCTAGCTTTAGGTATTCACTAAAGAAAAATGCGTTGGTATCGGTTCCCCAACCTTGAGTGAACGACAACCCAAAGTAAGAAATCGACCAACCGATAACAGCCACATAGTAAACGGCAATAACTGCAGCCACACCAACTTGGAACCAGCCAAGCCATTCAAATTTAGAATGAATTTTCGCAAGTGTTTTTGGTGCCGAGCCTCGGTATTTTTGTCCCATACTGAACTCAAGGATCATAAATGGAATACCGGCAGTGATCATGGCAAAAATGTAAGGAATAAAAAATGCGCCGCCACCGTTTTCATAGGCCATGTATGGGAAACGCCAAATGTTTCCCAAACCGATAGCAGACCCAACTGCTGCTAAGATGAATCCCGCCCGGGATCCCCATTGTTCTCGCTTCATATTTGACTCCTATAAGACTCCCTGAGGAATGAAGCTCTCTACGTAACACAGTAATAATTGCGCAAACAGTTGGAAGAAAGGACCGCTGTTATCCATCAGCTTTTCTATCCTTAATTCTAACTTCTTATAATTTTATAGAGCTATATTCTGGCTACTGTAAGAGAAAGTAGATTATTAATCTTAAAATTTTGATGTGTGTTTGATAAAACTGAAATATTTATCTGTTTTCACTGATCAGACTAACTTCTAATAATACTTAGCGCAATAGAATCTAAATGTTAATTCAGATGCGTGGTCTGGTTTTAATCTTGTTAAATTTGAGTTTGATTGTGGTTTTGTGTGGGTGGGTGGTTGTTTGTCTGGAATAAATGACTGGGATCTAATAATTGCTTTGGTATTTAAGACTATTTTGATTAATTAGGGCGTACGGCTATCTTTTGTGCACCTATCTAGATGATGCTTCGTTACTTTGCCAAACAATGGTGTTTAGACGATATCCTTTATCGGCTCTGTGCAGGACTCGTTCAGCGTTCTTTGTGACGAGCCCTACAGAGGAACATGCATAAAAATTAGAAGCGGAAACTAAAACCAACATTTGATTGGAATTGGTTCATCCAATCAGTATCGAACTTAATGATACAGTTTGAGCCGTCATTAGGTAGAGTACAGGCGCCAGATGTATCGTTATCAACGACCGTTCCTAACCATCTCAGTTGGGCTGTTAACGCAAAGTTCTTTGAAAATTCATATTCCAGCCCTGCAAAAGCGCTAGCCGAAAATCCGTATTTTTTGTCTACCCAATCCACATCGGCGTAAGAAGCCCCCAAGCCTACACCGATATAGGTTTGCCAATTTGCTGCGACAGGATAGTACATGCTGCTTTGGAAGTGCAGATAATGGATATCTGCCGAGTTGGACAGCTTTTCAAGTTCCGTCGATTGATTGGAGTAAAACAATCCGATCCTTCCTTTTTCTAAGGGAGTCTCGACTGAAAGAGCGTAATTCACTGCGGGGTCGAGATCGTATGTATTACCACTTTCATCCTCTACTTGGCCGCCTCCTGTATAGCCTATGTATGGCGTAACGATGATATTCGCTTGTGCATTGATAGCAGTACTCATCATCATGATTCCTACTAGCCAGCTGAGTTTTTGGTTCATGCCCTATCTCCTTATTATGACTAAGCTAATTGTGATGGGTTAGTCAAAATTGCGCGACTAAATTAAGCAAATCTTGAACATATTTCACACCGGTGTTATTAATTTGTTACATATTAAGGAGGTGTTTATGGAACACGATCTAAAATCCGCATTAATCATTGTGGTGACTGTTTTTGCAGTGCTTTTGTCATTTGGCATCATTGCTATTACAACAGCTTAAGATAACCACTTTTACCAAACGTTTTAACAAAATGGCGTGAGCCTATGATACGTAACAGCGGTATAATCACAGAAAGCCATGCAGAGCTTGATGTAAAAGTTTATGAGCACTTTAGGCATGGTAAAACTGCTTTAGTCACGCAAGGTGGAGGGCAGAGAGGGATTTTTACCGCTGGCGTTTTAGACGCCTTTTTACTTTCCAACTTCGATCCTTTCGATGAATTCTATGGCACCTCTGCCGGAGCACTTAACTTATGTTCTTACTTGTGTCGTCAACATGGCATGGGCAAAGCTTTTATTACCGAGCTGACAACGTCTCCTGAATTTTTTAATCTGTTTCGCTATATCCGAAAGCAGCAGTACTTAGGTTTAGAGTGGGCATTAGAACGGATTCAAGATTTCCCATACAAGCTTGACCTTGATTTAGGTCGTAGTGCACTGGGAAAACGAGGAGCGTTTGCTGCGGTAACGAATATAGAGACGCTATCAGATCAATATCTACCAATCTTGGATGACTCGTGGTTTAACACTATGCTAGCGACATGTGCGATTCCCAAGTTGTACCACGGACCTGTCGACGTAAATGGCAATAAGTTTGTTGATGGCGGCGTGTCTGCCTCTATCCCTGTTCAAGAAGCGTGGCGTCAGAATGCTCGCAACATTATTGTCATTCGCACAGAGCCGTTTTCAGAGATTGAAGCGAGAGCCCAAAGTGAAGTGGGGGATGTGCCTGTCGAATGGTATCGAGAGTCTATCAACTCAGTACAGCAATCATGGCAGCAAAAAGTGAATCAGTGGAAGCTGGATTGGGCGTCGTTCTTCCAACAAAAAATTAATGCAGCACATCAATCGAAGCTTGCAGGGAAAATGCTGTTAAATGGAGGTCGTTGGTTGTTCGGTGCCGATAACTTGTATCGTTTAAGTCATCTGATTGGTGAGAATTTTGATTCAGGTTTAGCCGACATGCTGATGATTCATTATCAAACATTTGAGCTCACTCAGGCCTTTATATCTGCTCCACCTGACGACACTTTTATTTTACAAGTTGCGCCTAAAGAGGGACTTCGTTCTTCTTCTTTGTTAAGTGACCAAGAGTCACTAGAGCATGACTATCAACTTGGGCTTCAAGCTGGGTTTAACCTAGTTCAACTCTATGAC
Source organism: Vibrio sp. Vb1018 (assembly GCF_033338775.1). Taxonomy (NCBI): domain Bacteria; kingdom Pseudomonadati; phylum Pseudomonadota; class Gammaproteobacteria; order Vibrionales; family Vibrionaceae; genus Vibrio; species Vibrio sp. Vb1018. Next base: position 107,361 of record NZ_JAWOTI010000007.1, on the reverse strand, counting down.
CAGCTGGATGTTGAAATTGATGGTAGAGAGAGTGCATAAACCTTCTTACGTTCACGATGTGCGCAATATACAAAGCATATAAATAAGGCTCCATTTTCGGAGCCTTATTTGCGGGTTCTTGTGGTTAACTCCGGTTAGGTATAACTACTACGCTTGTAGAATGCGCATGCAGTTGGTTGAGCCAACAACATCCATTACATCGCCTTGAGTAATAATGACTAAATCACCTTTGTGCAAGAACCCTTGCTCTTTAAGGCTAGTAATAGCTGCTTGAGCCGTTGGTAAACCCGCATCATTTTTTGACTCGAAATATACAGGTGTCACGCCTCGGTATAATGCTGCTCGATTTAGTGTCGATTCATTCCGTGATAAGGCAAATATTGGCAAGCCAGAGCTTAAGCGAGACATCATCAACGCAGTCCTGCCGGACTCAGTTAACGAGATCATCGCTTTAATTCCTTCCATGTGATTCGCAGAGTACATGGTTGCCATTGCGATGGTTTCTTCAGCGGTTTCGAAGGTTCTATCTAAGCGATAGGTTGATAGACTTGCCTCCGACATTTTTTCTGCCCCCACACATACTTCGGCCATGGATTTGACCGTTTCTACAGGATATTTACCTGCAGCGGTCTCTCCAGAAAGCATCACCGCGTCAGTGCCGTCTAGAACCGCATTGGCCACATCCATCACTTCAGCACGCGTTGGCATTGGGCTAGTAATCATGGACTCCATCATTTGTGTCGCAGTAATCACGATACGGTTTAAACTGCGTGCGCGGCGAATCAGTTTTTTCTGGACACCTATGAGCTCAGGGTCACCGATTTCTACACCAAGGTCACCACGTGCAACCATCACTACATCGGATGCGAGAATAATGTCGTCAATAGACTCATTGGTCGCGACGGTTTCTGCTCGTTCGACTTTAGCCACTAACATGGCTTCAAGGCCTGCATCTCTGGCTAAGCGTCGAGCGTAATGCATGTCTTCGCCGTTACGCGGGAATGAAATAGCAAGGTAGTCTACTTGAATTGCTGCGGCGGTAAGAATGTCGGCTTTATCTTTCTCTGTGAGCGCATCGGCTGACAATCCGCCGCCTTTTTTGTTGATCCCTTTATTGTTGGACAGTGGACCACCGACAATCACACGGGTATGCACTTTATTACCCTCTACTTTGGTAACTTGCAGCTGAACGCGTCCATCATCGAGTAATAAAATGTCATTTGGTGAAACATCTTGCGGTAGTTCTTTATAATCTAACCCTACAGATTCTTGATTGCCTTCACCTTTTGGTAAATCACTATCTAATGTGAATTTATCGCCCACATTCAAAATGACTTGGCCGTCTTTAAACGTTGATACACGGATTTTAGGGCCTTGTAAGTCACCAAGAATAGCAACCTGACGCCCAAGTCTTGCTGCAATGGTACGGACTTTGTTCGCACGTTGAATGTGGTCTTCACTGGTTCCATGTGAAAAATTCATACGGACAACGTTTGCACCGGCTTTGATGATCTCCTCAAGTATATTGTCCTTATCCGTTGAAGGACCCAGCGTAGTGACAATTTTTGTTCGTCTTAATTTGGAAGTCATAGATTCTCCGATGAATGTGTGTGTAAAGGTAACTTGAACTCTATCCTTACTTTACGCAATCGCTCTCAAGGTTAGCCTCGTTGCTGAGCCCACACCTTAAAGCTACTTGAATATAAGTATATGCACAGAATGTTTACATTAAGAGTAACCCCGGTAAAACAGACAGATATTCGACAGGCAATGGCCTTATTGATAAAAATGCGCTGCTTTAAAGGCACTACTTCATAATTTAGTGAATAAAAATAAGTTATTTTTCAAACAATTTAACAGGAGTAGATTCTTCGTTATTTGATTGAATACACAAACAAACAGGTTTATACGTGATGCTTGTCACGGGGATTTATTAATTCACTTCACAATTAGTTCGCAAAGTAAAAAAATTGTCCCGTTATAGAATTTCGGAGTGCAAGATGTACATGGCTCAACCGGGCCATATTGATCATATCAAACAGGTCAATGCTGGTCGTGTATATAAACTAATTGACCTAAAAGGTCCTATTTCTCGAATTGATTTGTCCAAGCAGAGTGAGCTTGCTCCTGCTAGTATCACCAAAATCACTCGAGAATTAATTGAAGCGCACTTGATTCATGAAACGACAGTACAAGAAGCGACGAGTCGTGGTCGACCTGCTGTCGGTTTGCAGGTCAATAATGAAGGCTGGCAATTTTTGTCAATGCGTTTGGGGCGGGGTTATTTAACCATTGCTTTGCATGAGTTAGGCGGTGATGTACTGATCGATACTAAAATCGAGATACACGAGCTTGATCAAGACGATGTGCTTGAGCGCCTGCTTTACGAAATTGATGAATTTTTTCAGACTTACGCGGATCAACTGGATCGGGTTACCAGTATTGCCCTTACGCTGCCTGGTCTCGTGAACTCAGAGCAAGGTGTCGTTTTGCAGATGCCTCATTACAATGTCGAAAATCTTGCTCTTGGACCAGAGATATACAAAGCAACAGGCTTGCCAGTTTTCATTGCCAATGACACGCGAGCTTGGGCATTAGCAGAAAAGCTTTTTGGTCATTCTCAAGATAATGACAACTCCGTTCTTATCTCTATCCACCACGGTTTAGGTGCGGGCATCATTCTGGATGGGCGCGTTTTGCAAGGCCGTCACGGTAACATTGGTGAACTCGGGCATATTCAAATTGACCCAAATGGAAAACGTTGTCATTGCGGCAATATAGGCTGTTTGGAAACCGTTGCCAGTTCTCAAGCAATTCGTGAAGAAGTCGTAAGACGAATCGCTGATGGCGAAGACTCTATTCTTGCTAAACAAGAAGAAATGAGTATTGAGAGCATTTGTGAAGCCGCTGCAAACGGTGATCCTTTGGCCGTCGATGTGATTGAAAAACTTGGACGCTACTTAGGCTCTGCAATTGCTATTGTGATCAACTTATTTAACCCTGAGAAAATCTTGATCGGTGGTGTGATTAACCAAGCAAAAGATGTGCTTTATCCTGCGGTTCGTCGCTGTATCGAAGAGCAGAGTTTACCTGTTTATCACCAAGATCTTGAGCTGGTGGAGTCTCGTTTCTATAAGCAAGCCACAATGCCTGGTGCCGCGTTGATTAAGCAAGCGTTGTACGATGGTCAACTATTGATGAAGGTTGTGGAAGGTTAAGTACTTTTTAACATGATGATGTGCCTGGCTGTTGAGACTGCATTTGTAGGTGATTTAGGGTGAGACTTAACGGCTCACCCTTTTTGATCGCCTATTACTAGAAAGGGAATTTGAGTTATGTTGCATTGCTATATCTGCGCCATTCATGTAATTTCCTAAAAAGCTCAAGTAAATAAACAAAATGGCTTTCAATGTGCTGCGTGACTTTGCGTCTGATGCAAAGAGAAGTAATACGCTAAAACTGTTGTACTTTAAAGCTGTGCTCGAAAAGCCAAATATTTTAAGGTTATTTGGTTATATAACCTTGCTGTGTCTGTACTGATTTCGAGTAAAATAAGAATTATCCATAATTTAGGTAGTAGTATGTCCGGAGTGTTAAATACGGTTGACCAGCGTACAAACTTGGTTGGTGAAAATCGACTAGAGCTTCTGCTGTTCACTTTAAATAGTCGCCAATTATTTGCGATTAATGTGTTCAAAGTGAAAGAGGTCATCAAGCTTCCACCGTTAACCAAGCTCCCTGGATCGCACTACAATATTCGTGGGGTTGCTTCTCTACGAGGTGAAGCGGTACCAGTGATTGATTTACGAGGCGCAATTGGTTTTCCTGCTTTACGTGGTGAAGCGGAAGAAGAAAATTTGATCGTGACAGAGTACAACCGCACGGTGCAGGGCTTCTTAGTCGGTCCGGTTAAAAACATTATTAATACGGCATGGACTGAAATTCAGCCGCCTCCTTCCACGTCTGGTCGCTCGAATTACCTCACGGCTATCACGCAAATCAAAGAGGGGGATGCCTCTCAAATTGTCGAAATTATTGACGTTGAAAAAGTTTTAGCAGAGATCGTGCATTACGACGTGACTATTTCGGAGGACATTCTCGATCAAGAACTGGCCCAAGCAATGGTCGGGCGTAATGTTCTGATTGTGGATGATTCCTCTACAGCTCGTAATCAAGTTCGCGATACGCTTTCTCAATTGGGTATGAATATCATCGAGTGTCGTGACGGGCTAGAAGCGTTAACGGTTTTAAAACGTTGGTGTGATGAAGGTAAAGATGTAGAAAAAGAGCTGTTGATGATGATTACGGATGCTGAAATGCCTGAAATGGACGGTTATAAACTGACCCATGAAGTGCGCCAAGATCCACGTATGTCTAAGTTGTTTATCACATTGAACACTTCTCTGAGCGGTAGTTTTAATGAAGCCATGGTACAAAAAGTAGGCTGTGATCGCTTTATATCTAAATTCCAACCGGATCTGCTGGTTGAAGTTGCTCAAGACCGATTACGCCAGATGCTTTCTAAAAGTGCATGATTAGATCTAGTGAAATCAGAGGGAGCGCACCTCTCTCTGATTTTTAACATCTCTCTCCTTAATTCCTCTGTACTAATGGAAATCCCGAGATTTACTTTGTAGATTGTTCAAGTAGTGCGTGCAATCAATCAACTTGCCAGCAATAACGTGCGTGACTTCTCCCTCTCTTTCAAGAATGCCTTTCACCATTAATACTTTAGCGCCTAAATACGCTTGCTTTTGGGCTCGTGCTGTCGCTTGCCAAACGACCACATTAATGTTGCCCGTGTCATCTTCTAGCGTAAAAAATGTCACGCCAGCGGCGGTGCCTGGAGATTGTCTTCCTGTTACCACGCCTACCACTGTGACCAGTGACTTATGCGGCTTCTCTGCCAGTTGCATCATGCGAGTAAAGTGAGGGAGTTTGCCCGTTTTTTCTAATAATTTAATTGGATGGCGGCTAAGAGATAGTCCCGTGCTTGCGTAATCCTCAGTTAAATTTTCATATTCAGAAGGTTGAATCTGGTAGCTAACATTGGGTTCTTCGACCTTGTGAAACAATGGTAGGTCAGATAAGGAATCCATTGCTGCCCAGCGAGCGTTATAACGATTCCCTGACAAGGCCTGAAATGCATTGGCTGAAGCCAATAATTCAATGTCACTTCGGCTTCTTAATATCTGCTTTACTTCTTGAATCGATCGGTAACCATTAAGTGGTTTGCGCTCAATAAGCCTTTGTGCGCTTTCTGCGTTAAAGCCTTTCACCAAGCGAAAACCAAGTTGCACGCCGAGCCTGCCATTCGGACGTGAGACGAGATGATGTTGATATTTTGAATGATTGACGCACACCGGCAATACTTCGATGCCATGTCGGCGAGCATCTTGTACTAATTGCGATGGGCTATAAAATCCCATTGGTTGGCTGTTCAGCAATGCAGTGTAAAATTCGGCTGGATAATAATATTTTAACCATGCAGAACAATATGCCAGCACTGCGAAAGACGCTGAATGACTTTCAGGGAAGCCGTACTCACCAAAGCCGCAAATCTGATCGAAAATGCGCTCAGCAAACGCTAAGTCATAGCCTCTCTCTTGCATGCCATTGATCAGTTTTGGTCTGAATTTAGCGAGATCGCCATTCTTTTTCCATGATGCCATCGCTCGACGGAGTTGATCGGCCTCGCCGCCGCTAAACCCTGCGGCTACCATGGCTAGCTTGATGACTTGCTCTTGGAAAATAGGGACGCCCATAGTCCGCTCAAGAACGCTTTTTACTTCTTCCGATGGATAACTGACAGGCTCTTTGTGATCTCGTCGTTTTAAAAAAGGATGCACCATATCACCCTGAATAGGGCCTGGACGAACAATTGCAATTTGAATCACTAAGTCGTAATAACAAGCAGGCTTTAGGCGAGGAAGCATGCTCATTTGTGCACGAGATTCTATTTGGAATACGCCTATCGTGTCAGCTTTTTGGATCATGCGGTACACGTGTGGATCATCTTGTCGGCGAGTGATCTCGGAAATCGAGAGGGATCGCTGGTGATGTTTCTCGACCAGTTGAAAGCACTTTTTGATGGCGTTTAACATGCCGAGTGCGAGTACATCGACTTTTAGTAGCTTCAAGCTTTCTAAATCGTCTTTATCCCATTGAATGATAGTGCGATCTTCCATCGAGGCATTTTCAACAGGTACCAACTCATATAAAGGGCCAGATGAAATTACAAAGCCACCTACGTGCTGAGATAAATGGCGTGGGAAGCCAATGATCTCGTTGACCAATTGGATAAACTGCTGCCCTTTGAGAGATTCTGGTTGTAAGCCAAGTTCAATAATTTGAGCTTGCCAGCCTTGGCTGCGATCTCGGCGATTAACGTTCTTAACGAAAAAATCTAATTGCGTCTCTTCAATCCCTAGTGCTTTACCGACTTCACGCACGGCACTTTTAAAGCGATAGCTGATCACGGTTGCAGCAAGTGCTGCACGCTCACGACCATATTTTTTGTAAATATACTGGATAACTTCTTCACGGCGCTCGTGTTCAAAGTCCACATCAATATCCGGCGGTTCCTTACGTTCTTTACTGATAAATCGTTCGAATAAGACAGCGATTTGTCGAGGATCGACGGCGGTAATTTCCAGGCAATAACACACCACAGAGTTTGCAGCGGAACCTCGCCCTTGGTAAAGAATGCCTTGCTGTTTCGCGAACATTACGATGTCGTGAATAGTAAGGAAGTAGTAGTGGTATTTAAGCTCTTGAATAAGCGCCAGTTCATTCTCGATGGTTTGATTGACTTCTGCTGGCACGCCTTCAGGAAAACGCAGCTTTTTACCACGTTCGACCAACATACGTAAGTAAGAGTCGGGTGTATAACCATCTGGGATCAGCTCGGTAGGATATTCGTATTTTAAATCGGAGAGCTTAAACTCGCATAAATCGGCGATGTAAGTACTTTCTTCCAGCCATTCTGGTTTGTAAATCCGAATCAACTTTTTAAAAGGACGAAGCGCTCGCTCAGTATTCGAAATACGGTCAAAACCGAGTTTATCGACGCTACACCCATGTTTTATAGCAGTAAGTACATGCTGTAATGGCAAGCGTTCAACGTCATGCATGAGAACGCCTCCGCAGGCAGTTATAGGTAATTGAAATTCATGTGCTAACTGCTCGCAGTGCGCAATGTACTCAGTATCGTTGTTACTCAAATGGCGCTGAATCGCTACCCACAAACGATTAGCGTGGTGTTGATTGAGCCAGCGCCCCCAATAGTGATCACTCTCTTGATGTGTGGGCAGCCACAATACCAAACAATGTCGAACCGACATCAAATCCCATTCGAACAGTTGATAGTTGCCTTTTTCACTGCGTCTTCTTGCGTTTGTGATGATACGACACAACTCGGCATAAGCCTTGCGACAAGGGCAAAGCAGTACGATTTGGCATTCATCATTTAACCAAAACATACTTCCAACGATTTGTTTGATATCGAGTTTATGTTGTTCGATGGTTGCATGGGCTTTGACAACGCCCGCGACTGAACATTCATCCGTTATAGCTAGAGCTTGATAGCGATAGAAAGCAGCTTGGAGTACCAGATCTTCTGCATGAGAAGCCCCAGTCAAAAAAGAGAAGTTAGACTGACAAAATAGTTCCGCGTAACTCATAATGATCCAACAAAAATAACTGTCGATTTAACAAAAATAGCCATGAAGAAACCAGTGCTTGTGCTGATCGCGAAATATCCATAACCAGCGGCCTTGCTTGGTGTGTGCAATGTAGTAATCACGCATGATCTCATCACCATCCCACCACCCAGAAACTATTCGCTCAGGTCCGTGGACCAAAGAAACTTGTTCTTGCAATACAATGGGAGTGGGTAATTGCATTGCGGGGCGTAGTATGGAGGGTATGGCGTGCCCCTTTTTATCTGGAGCATCAGCAGGGCGATACTGACTGGCCTTTTCTGGTCTAGGATCGCAAGCAATATTGGGTTTTAAAACGGCACTTTTCCCCAATTTAGCTTGCAGTAAAGAGAGCAGCTCTAAAGCATTCATGTTTCCTTTCTGCCCAGCAAAGAGATCGCGTGATGCACTAAGAGGCTCACCTTGACGGATGACTTTTAACGTTAGCCCTGTGACTGGGCCATTAAGCGAGAGTGATTCTAAGCTTAAACTCGCTAACTGTTGCCAACGCTGACATAGGTAATCACCTTGCGCAGAAGTGAGTTGAAGGTGTTGCTCTTGTTTCTCACGCTGGTGGAGTGTTAAACACAGTTCAAAAGCGACCTTATCTCTTAATTTAAGAAAGGTTTCGAGTTGACGAAGTAATTTGGCCAACGGTTTTTCAATCCACTGAACGTTTTCGATCTCAAACAACAGCTCTAAATAAACTTGGAAGGATTCGGTAGGGTGATAAAGTTCGACAGGGTGTTTAAACTGCCCAGTCAGTCGACCAACGTAGTTCACCAAATCGATATCAAAGCGTCGTGCGATGTCTTGCAATGGCAGTTCAAGCAGGTTTTGCAATGTGGTGACGCCTACACGTTGTAACTTCTCTACTGTAGCGCTTGATAAATCTGCCAGTGTTAACGGTAATGGTGATAGGACTTTTTGTATGGCAGATTTGTCTTCACTGATGACGTTCGCTCCTGATATTGCCATCAATTTGGCAGCAAAAGGCGAAAAACCACATCCGAATTGAAAACTCAGTTTCAGCTCCGATAAGTGAGCTCTGACTTTATTCCAATAGTTTTCAAGCCCTTCATACAGAGCGAGCATTGGAGTAGCACGCAGTAAAATACCTTGGTTTGGCATCAACACAACGTCAGATGTGATCAAATACAGCCATTGAGCAATTTCTTGTAACTTGCTCCATTCGGTGTGCGGATGATAAGGATGCACTTGTAAATCTCGACACAAGGACGCAGCACTGCCTAGTCCCATACCTGGCTTAATGCCTTGTTGTTCGGCAATCTCGTTGTATTGAATAATCTGGCAACGTTGGCTTTCGACAATCACCACGGGTTGTTCTTGGTTATCACCAAAGAGTGCGTCTAGCTGCAGGCGAGGGAAGTGCAAGTAAATCCACAGAGCCATATCACTAACCTTGGTTCGCCAGTGGGAAATTGACCACAGTCGAGTGCACAGTTTCAGATGATGGTTTCACCAGTTGCGGGTAATGGTGTTGGAATCCGATACTAACGCTACCTCTACTCCAGCCTCCTTTCCTTTTCAGCACTTCAACATGAATCCCTTGCTCGTCGCCTTTCAGTTTTAAACTGAGTGACACAGGCAAAGACAAGCGGTTGATAGTATCTGTTTTAAGCATAAAGAGAGGGCAAGTACCTTGTTCACTCGCTACCTGTAAGCGTTTCACTTGATGTATTTCAAGCTCTTCTTGCCATAACAAAACATTACTGCATACCCCACTTTTCAGACATTGCTCTGCAGCCCAAAGAGCATCTTTGGGATGAGCTGGATTAACGACCCACACTTGGTTTATATCCAAACCGATGTAGTGTAAGAACAGAGAATTCACTAACGCGGGAGGTTGAATAAATGCAGTCACACCATTGGTCTGGGTGGCTTTTAAATAAGGAGCGAGCAAACGCAATTCACCAATACTACCAATAGATTCCATCTCCACTACGCCATGAGGTGGAAAGCCTCCGCCGAGCAAATCATCTAATTCAGAAAAACCGGAACTAGTCTGCAACTGCTGAGGATCTGCTTTCGTTAAATTTGCTTGCCAAACAAGGTGTTGGCTTTTTAAGTTCTGAATAATATCTTGCATAATAAATACCTGTATATACATACAGTATATTTCTGTGGGAGAAAGTCGCAAGATTTTTATGAAGAGAGAAATGAAAAAAGGCAGCGTTTGCTGCCTTTTCAATCGATTATGTGAGGTAACCTGAATGAGTTATTTACGCTTCGGTTGAGCGTCGATGCACTGACCGTTCACATCGGTAACCGCAGGATCCATTAAGTGCAAATATAGCGGCATGATATCCAGTGGCGTTTTGAGAGTATTCGCATCTTCACCCGGATATGCTTTTTCACGCATGCGAGTACGAGTGGCACCAGGGTTAATTGCGTTAACGCGGATCGGTGTATCACTCAGCTCGTCAGCTAAAACTTGCATCATGCCTTCTACGGCAAATTTAGAGATAGCGTATGGCCCCCAGAATGCGCGGCCAGAGTGGCCGACGGTTGAAGAGGTAAAGATAATACGCCCAGCTTCTGATTTACGCATCACAGGCAGTAGTGCTTGAGTCATTAGCACTTCGGCTTTCACGTTGATCTGCATGATATCGTCGAAGTCTTCCTCTTTGATTTGATCAAATGGACACAGCGAACTCAAGACACCTGCGTTGTGTAATAGACCATCCAAGCGACCAAACTGTCCTTCGATTGTCTCTGCCATATCAATGTAATTCTGCTGAGTTGCACCCTTGAGATCCAATGGAATGATAGCAGCTTGTGGATAGCCAGCAGCTTCAATCTCATCATAGATAGATTCAAGGTTTTGCACATTTCTACCCAAGAGAATAACAGTTGCACCGTGCTCGGCATAAGAAAGCGCGGCTTGACGGCCGATGCCATTACCAGCGCCAGTAACAAGAATGACTTTACCTTTTAGAGCATCAGCTGAAACGGAGTAGTTCACGGCGATAAATCCTTATTATTGTAAGAGGGTCCATGATAGTTAATTGACGCTAAAAAACGCCTGTTTCTCAATGGAAAATCTTGGTAATCGTGACAAGATGGTTACAATACACCAATTCATGTGTTATACCAATTCCAGAACTTTCGTTAGGTATGCTATCAATCAGAACAAGTGGTTACAAACCGCGCTGCCTTCTCGCTGATGTTTCTGCGTAACATACTAACGTCATCTGAAATGAGATAAAGGAGCTCTCGTTGGAATTTTTATTAGATTATGGTCTGTTTCTGGCCAAAATTATCACGGTGGTTGCTGCGATAATTGTTCTGCTCATTATTGCAAAATCGGCTGGTGGCAAATCGGGTGCGGCGAAAGGGGAGTTAGAGATTACCAACCTTTCAGAGCAACACAAACAATCTGTTGAGCAGTTAGAGCATCATTTGCATGACGATGCTTTCATCAAGGCTCGAGATAAAGCCGTCAAGAAAGAAGAAAAAGAGAAGAACAAATCTCGCGAGAAAGAAATCAAACAAGCGAGCAAAGACGGTTCATTAGATAGCAAGCGTGAACCACACCTATTTGTTCTTGATTTCAACGGTAGCATAGACGCAAAAGAAGTCGCGTCTCTACGTGAAGAAATCACCGCTATTTTGGCTGTCGCACGTGAAGGTGATGAAGTGTTACTTCGCTTAGAGTCTGGCGGTGGTATGGTTCATGGTTACGGCCTTGCCTCTTCTCAACTGGACCGAATCAAAGCTGCGGGTCTTCCTCTGACCATCTCTGTTGACAAAGTTGCGGCAAGTGGCGGTTACATGATGGCATGTGTAGCAGATAAGATTGTTTCTGCACCATTTGCAATTGTGGGGTCTATTGGCGTTATCGCACAAATTCCTAACTTCAACAAACTGTTGAAGAAACATGACATTGAGTACGAACAACTAACAGCGGGTGAATATAAACGCACGCTAACGATGTTCGGTGAGAATACCGATAAAGCGCGCGATAAGTTTAAGCGAGAACTTGAAGAAACACATGTCTTGTTTAAAGACTTCATCCGTGAGCGTCGTCCTAGTTTGGACCTAGACAAAGTAGCCACTGGTGAGCACTGGTTCGGTACACAAGCGAAAGAGCTTGGTTTGGTGGATGACATTAGTACATCTGATGATATCGTTGTTGCAGCATGCAAAGATAAAACTGTACTTTCTGTGCATTATGTACAAAAGAAAAAACTGGCCGACAAGCTAGCAGGTGTGGCGGGTAAAGTCGCTGATAGTGTGATTTTAAAGTTAGCTGAGCGTGGTCAAAAGCCGATTGTTTAATCGAGCTTAAGTTCATGACATTTAAAACGGCGAGGGCGGAAGCTCTCGCCGTTTTTGTTGAACTTTATGTTTGTTGATGAATCCAATTACGCATTAGGTGTAATGCTTTACACGACATTTTTCCTCGCTCCAAAGACTGATTACCCGTATAATGTGCGCCTCGAAAACCGAGCAAATTGCTGAAAAGAAACTATTGGTGGAGAAGAACATGTCCTCTCAAACTCCGGTTGTAACCGTAGATGGACCTAGTGGTGCAGGTAAAGGCACTTTATGTATGTTGCTGGCGAAAAAGTTGGGTTTCCAACTCTTAGATTCTGGCGCAATTTATCGTGTACTTGCACTCGCTGCGATTCACCACGGTGTCGACACCGAGTCAGAAGATGCTCTTGTCCCACTAGCAACACACCTAGACGTTCAATTTATCGCGGAAGGTGACTTAGTTAAGGTCATTCTAGAAGGCGAAGACGTGTCAGGGGAGCTTCGTAAAGAAGAAACGGGTATGGCAGCATCTAAAGTTGCGGCTTTGCCACGTGTTCGTGAAGCATTACTACGTCGTCAGCGTGCATTTGAGACCACTCCGGGTCTGGTTGCTGATGGTCGTGATATGGGCACAATTGTATTCCCGAGTGCGCAAGCAAAAATCTTCCTTGATGCGAGTGCTGAAGAGCGTGCAAATCGACGCCTTAAACAGTTGCAAGAGAAAGGGTTAGATGTTAGATTTGCTGACCTTTTAAGCGAGATCCAAGAGCGTGACGACCGAGATCGTAACCGCCCAGTGGCGCCATTACGCCCTGCTGAGGATGCGCTTGTGCTAGATTCTACGTCGATGACTATCGACGAAGTAGTAGAAAAGGCACTACAATATATCGAATCGAAGCTAGCTGAGTAATAATACTCGACTAGGCTAAGAGCGTTGGTCGCAAGGATGATGACTGGCGAATTTAATAACCCCATGCGGTAGGATACCCGTGGAAGTTTAATTTATTGAAGATTAATTAAATGACTGAATCTTTTGCTCAACTCTTTGAAGAGTTTCTAAACGAAACAGAATTCCAACAAGGCAGCATCGTTAAAGGTACTGTAGTAGCTATCGAGAACGGTTTCGTTCTTGTTGACGCTGGTCTTAAGTCTGAATCTGCTATCCCTGCTGAACAGTTCAAGAACGCTGCTGGCGAACTTGAAGTTGAAGTTGGCGCTGAAGTAGACGTAGCTCTAGACGCTGTTGAAGATGGTTTCGGTGAAACTCAACTTTCTCGTGAGAAAGCTAAGCGTCACGAAGCTTGGATCGTACTTGAGAAAGCTTACGAAGAAGCTGAAACTGTTGTTGGTATCATCAACGGTAAAGTTAAAGGCGGTTTCACTGTTGAACTAAACGGTATCCGTGCTTTCCTTCCTGGCTCTCTAGTAGACGTACGTCCAATCCGCGACACTGCTCACCTAGAAAACAAAGAGCTAGAGTTCAAAGTTATCAAACTTGACCAAAAACGTAACAACGTAGTTGTTTCACGTCGTGCAGTTATCGAATCAGAGAACAGCGTTGAGCGTGACGAGCTTCTAGAAACTCTACAAGAAGGTTCTGAAGTTAAAGGTATCGTTAAGAACCTTACTGACTACGGTGCGTTCGTTGACCTAGGTGGCGTTGACGGTCTTCTACATATCACTGATATGGCTTGGAAGCGCGTTAAGCACCCATCTGAAATCGTTAACGTTGGTGACGAGATCCAAGTTAAAGTTCTTAAGTTCGACCGTGAGCGTACTCGCGTATCACTAGGTCTTAAGCAACTAGGCGAAGATCCATGGGTAGCAATCGCTAAGCGTTACCCAGAAGGTCACAAACTAACTGGTCGCGTAACTAACCTAACTGACTACGGCTGCTTCGTTGAAATCGAAGAAGGCGTTGAAGGTCTAGTTCACGTTTCAGAAATGGATTGGACTAACAAGAACATCCACCCTTCTAAAGTTGTTAATGTTGGCGACGAAGTTGAGGTTATGGTTCTTGAAATCGACGAAGAACGTCGTCGTATCTCTCTAGGTCTGAAACAGTGTAAAGCTAACCCATGGCAGTCATTCGCTGAAGCACAAGCTAAAGGCGACAAAGTTACTGGTAAGATCAAGTCTATCACTGACTTCGGTATCTTCATCGGTCTAGAAGGCGGCATCGACGGTCTAGTTCACCTATCTGACATTTCTTGGAATGTTGCTGGCGAAGAAGCTGTACGTGAGTACAAGAAAGGCGACGAGATCTCTGCAGTTGTTCTAGCAGTAGACGCTGAGCGTGAGCGCATCTCTCTAGGCATCAAGCAAATGGAAAATGACCCATTCAATGCTTACGTTGCTGACAACAAGAAAGGTGTTCTAGTTAACGCTACTGTAACTGCTGTTGACGCTAAAGGCGCTACTGTTGAAATCGCAGAAGGCGTTGAAGGTTACATCCGTGCTTCTGAAGTATCACGCGATCGCGTAGAAGATGCTTCTCTAATCCTAAGCGCTGGTGATGTTGTTGAAGCGAAGTTCACAGGTGTAGACCGTAAGAACCGCGTAATCAACCTATCTATCAAAGCTAAAGACGAAGCTGACGAGCAAGAAGCAATGGCATCTATCAACAAGCAAGATGACAATGCATTCGGTAACGCAATGGCTGACGCTTTCAAAGCTGCTAAAGGCGAATAATATACTCGCTTAAGCAAAAAAGGAGCCGCAAGGCTCCTTTTTTATATTTGGTCATATTTAAGTAGTAATACTAATGACAGTAAACTATCTTAATAAAAGGCATTTCTTCATTGCGCATTTTGCATAAAATTTGTCTAGAATTGTCAGCAAGTGTTTGTTGGAATTAGTATTACTTACTATAATAAGTGATAAAGATACTCAAAGAGGGCAACTATGACTAAGTCTGAACTGATTGAAAGACTCTGCGCTGAGCAAACACACTTATCAGCGAAAGAGGTAGAGGATGCTGTAAAAGATATTTTAGAGCACATGGCCTCTACACTAGAGAGCGGTGACCGTATCGAGATCCGTGGCTTTGGTAGTTTTTCTCTTCATTACCGCGAGCCTCGCGTAGGTCGTAACCCTAAAACGGGCGATAAAGTGGAATTGGAAGGTAAATACGTTCCACATTTCAAACCTGGTAAAGAACTTCGTGAGCGTGTAAATATTGGTTAATGCACTCTTATTAGTTTGAAAAAAGCGGCATACGTTTGTGTATGCCGCTTTTTTGTAATGTATCCAAGTTAGTCATACATCTAAGATCGTTTACTAATCTAATTGTGGATTCAGCTGTTTTCTATACCCAAATAACTTTAACTTCTAAGCATGTCTACAAACTAAGCATCTTGAGGTTACTTGGGTATAGATTATTGCTAATATACGTAGTCTGAAGAAGCATTTTCCTGCATAATCTTACCGACTTACTCCTAGAAGGGTGATGTAACATGAAAATTATAAAAATCGTTGCTGTTTTAGCTCTCTTTTTAATTGCATTGGCGTTAGGTTCCCAAAACCAAGAGCTCGTGACTTTTAACTATCTTCTAGCAAAAGGAGAGTTCCACTTATCTACGCTATTAGGTGTAGTATTTGTGGTTGGCTTTGCTTTAGCGTGGGTTATCTTTGGTAGCATCCAACTGAAAACTCAGCTACAGGTCCGTCGTTTAAAGAAAAAACTGAAAAAGTACGAACCAACTGAATCAAACAACGCTGCTGATAAGCCAGCCATTGAAAAGCAGGCATAAGGATAAGGCTTAACTTTAATGCTTGAACTACTCTTCTTGTTGTTGCCTATAGCTGCTGCGTATGGCTGGTATATGGGGCATCGCAGCGCTCAGCAAGACAAGCAGAAGCAATCTCATCAAATCTCTCGTCAGTATATGACGGGTCTTAATCTGCTGCTCTCTGACCAATCAGATAAGGCTGTCGATCACTTTATTGAATTGCTCCAAGTTGATAACGAGACCATTGATACTCACCTTGCGTTGGGTAACCTGTTCCGGTCTCGTGGTGAAGTCGACCGCGCAATCAGAATTCACCAAAATCTTATTTCTCGTTCAGGCTTAACACTGGACCAAAAGAACCTCGCCCTTCAACAGTTAGCGAAAGACTACATGGTCTCTGGTTTTCTTGATCGTGCAGAGAAAATCTTCGAACAGTTAGTCGAAGAGCCAGATTACAAAGAGGCGGCTCTTCAACAATTAGTGACCATTTATCAGCAAACACGAGAATGGGAAAAGGCGATTTATTACGCGAACCAATTGGCTAAGTTAGGTAATAAACGCTCAAGGATGCGTGCAAATATTGCCCATTTTTGGTGTGAAATAGCCATGCTCGACCAAGCTGATGGGAATACTAATAAGGCAATACAGCATTTTAAAAAAGCGTTAGCGGAAGACCCGAAGTGTGTTCGAGCAAGTATTGCTTTGGGACGAATTTACCTAGAGTCTGAAGACTATAAGCACACCATCAAATATCTGACAGGGGTACTTGAGCAAGATAAAGACTTTATCAGTGATGTCTTGCCAACTATTGCAGAATGCTATCATCATCTGGGTCAGGAAGATGAACTTGTCGAGTTTCTGAGAGCTTGTATTGATAAGAAAGCAGGCGTATCAGCCGAGTTGATGTTGGCTCAATTAGTTGCTCATCACGAGAACGTTGGGGCTGCTCAAGAGTTACTGACGAAACAATTGCTGAAAAACCCAACCATGAAGGGCTTCTACCGTTTAATTGACTACCACATTGCAGAAGCAGAAGATGGTCGAGCGAAAGACAGCCTATCAACACTACAAGCGATGGTGGGTGAACAGTTAAAAGTGAAACCGCATTACCGATGCCGGAAGTGTGGATTTTCTACCCATTCCCTTTATTGGCATTGTCCGTCCTGTAAAGGATGGGGGACGATCAAGCCAATCCGCGGATTGGATGGTGAATAATTCTTAATGCAGCTGGCAGAGTTTCTGTCCGCTGCATTTTTTTAACTTTTTATTTAATAAGAACCAAAACAGTTAGGAGATGAAATGATCGACCAAAAAGTTATTGTCGCACTGGATTATGATAACCAAGAAGATGCACTTGCGTTTGTAGATAGAATTGATCCTGCGTCATGCCGACTAAAAGTTGGCAAGGAGATGTTTACGCTATTTGGTCCTGATTTTGTACGTGAACTCCATAAACGTGGTTTCTCGGTATTCCTAGATTTAAAATTTCACGATATTCCAAACACCTGCTCGAAAGCAGTTCGCGCTGCGGCTGAAATGGGTGTATGGATGGTGAACGTACACGCGAGCGGTGGTGAGCGTATGATGACGGCATCACGTGAAATTCTTGAGCCATATGGTAAAGATCGTCCACTTCTTATCGGTGTAACGGTGCTAACCAGTATGGAACAAAGTGATTTAGCTGGTATTGGTTTGAATGTTGCGCCTCAGGAGCAAGTGATTCGTCTAGCAACCTTGACCAAAAACGCGGGCTTAGATGGTGTCGTATGTTCAGCGCAAGAGTCCTCACTACTGAAGAGCGAACTAGGCCAAGAATTTAAATTAGTGACCCCTGGTATTCGACCTGCTGGCTCAGAACAAGGTGACCAACGCCGTATCATGACGCCAGTAGACGCTATCCAATCAGGTTCAGATTATCTTGTGATTGGTCGCCCTATCACTCAAGCGTCAAATCCTGCAGAAGTGCTGAAGTCGATCAATGAGAGCTTATCTAACATGTAAGCACTGTCTCGATTGTATGGAGAAAAGTGAGGCTAAGATGCCTCACTTTTTACATCGAATGAAAATACTAATCGCGGTAAACAACCATTCCTTTTAACCAGCTATGTCTGATCATTTACTCGCTGTAACTGGTATATCGGGGCCAATTGAGATAAAGGTTCTGCGGTTTATTCTGAGTAAAGTAGGGCTTGGTACTATGCCGATCACACTTTTGTAACATAACTCACTGTGATGCCTCGAAAATGCAACCATGTGTTATTGATGGCTTGCGTTACAAATGTCTAAAGAATACTATGGCGAAGATGCATTCACTGCGTTGTAAGGTCTAGGATGACCTAGTGAAACTCTTTGAAATTAATATAGAAGCTGGCAGGACGTCACTTCATATTACGTTCCTATTATTTCCTATCTGCGTATTTTAAATCGCAGCTTTCTGTGAGCTTTCACACGCTGTCTTCCTTGTTACGACCTTAGTGCGCAAACACAACAAGGAAGAAACATGACTAAAAAACTGCCATTTTCAGTACTAGCAACACTGACCGCTGCCAGTTTTCAACTGAGTGCGGCAGAATTGCCAGCTGATATCGAATGGATTTCAAACAACAACGAACCTCTATTTGCCTCTGAAGAAGCGGTACGAGGTGGCACCTATCGCACTTACATTCAGAGCTTTCCGCAAACATTACGAAGTGTTGGTCCAGATGCGAACTCAGGTTTGCGCCAATACTTAATGGATGGTTCACCAAAACTGGCTCAGCGTCATCCAAATACTGGCAAATGGATCCCTCAACTTGCTAAGTCATGGGCATTTGGAGAAGACAACAAAACCGTATTCTTTAAACTCGACGAAACGGCCGAGTGGTCAGATGGTGAAAAAATTACAGCAGATGATTACGTCTTTATGATGAAGTACTACACGTCAAAAGACATTATCGACCCGTGGTATAACGACTTCTTCACAAACAGTATTGTGAGTGTTGAAAAAATTGATGACTACACGATCAAAGTCAATCTTGCTGTAGCTCAAAGTCATGACTCACTTATGGTTATGATTAACATGCCAAGTAATGGTTTTCAGCCTCGTCCTGAACACTTCTTTGAAGGAGAAAAGGACGCAAATAACGATGGCATGCCTGATAACTTCGTCAGAAAGTTTAACTTTAAATCTGAGCCAACCGCAGCGCCTTACTACATTGATCAAGTGAAGAAAGGTAAGAGCGTGACATTCAAACATGTCGGTGAAGATTGGTGGGGATACAACAACCGCTACTATAAAAACCGTTATAACGTTGAAAAGGTTCGCATTAAGGTGATTCGCGATCCTGATATTGCCATGAAACACTTTGAGAAAGGCAACTTAGACTACTTTGAGATGGTGCTACCAAGCTTTTGGCATGACAAAACCAATAGTGATGTGTACAAAAAAGGCTATATCCAAAAGTACTGGGGCTTTAACGAAGCACCGCAAGGAGCTGGTGGTCTTTGGATGAACACAGCGATGCCGATGTTGGATAACCTAGAAGTGCGTAAAGGTGTTATGGCAGCCACTGACTATGACGGCATGATTGAAAACATCATGCGTGGAGATTATTCACGTAAACCGCATGGACTCGGCTTTGGTCATGGCGAATACGATGTTCCTAACAATACACCGCCAAAGTTTGATGCTGATGCGGCGGTTAAACACTTCGAAAAAGCGGGCTTTGACAAAGTGGGCGCAGATGGTATTCGTATTAACGACAAGGGCCAACGCTTGAGCTTTGCTATCACCTATGGATACAACTCTTGGACACCGCGTATTGCATACCTGAAAGAGCAAGCGAAACTTGCTGGTCTTGAGTTCACGTTAAACTTGGTGGATGGCTCATCTGCGTTTAAATACATTCTTGAGAAAAAGCATCAGCTAGCGTTTTTGAATATGGGCTCTGGTGAGATCCCTGCGTATTGGGAATACCTACACTCGGATAATGCAAATCGACCACAAACGAATGCTCACACCAACTACAGCAGCCCTGAGCTAGACAAGTTAATTGAAGCGTATGATTCTGAGTTTGATCAGGAGAAGCGTTACGACTTGTCGCATCAAATCCAAAACTATGTCAGCAAAGCGAACATCATCGTTCCTGGCTACATGGTGCCTTATTCTCGAGTTGCTCATTGGCGCTGGGTTAAAATTCCTAAAAACGGCATGACAAAAGCGACAGAATGGGTGCTTCATCCAATGGATATCGGTAATTTCTGGATTGATAACCAAGTAAAAGAAGAGACAGAAGAAGCGATGGACGAGGGTAAAACCTTCCCAGAATTAACGGTAATTGATGATCGTTACAAATTGTAAATCAGTAGTTTAGATAGAAAATGATAGCCCCGGTAATGAATTTTATCGGGGCTTTCTTTTTTACTTAATAAGGTAAGACGCTTCTAAAAGGTAGGTTTTTGCATCACCAAGCAAAGAGAACGCTTTATCGATGGTTTTAAATCGATCATCAAGCGAGTCGCTTGATATCAGCTGGCTGAATGTTTGCAACGAGAAAGCTTCGTTTGCTTTGAAGAACTGATGTACGTTTTCAAGCTGAACTTTATGAATATGCTCCACCTTATTTAGGGCGGTGGTTAAATCGGAAATGTTAATCGACATTGCTACTCGGGAACCTTATCAATAAGACCTATATGAGGTCATAGAGTGGGGTTTTATATTTTGCGACAGAGAGTAACACCGAAGAGCAATTTATAGTCTGATGAAGATCAATTTGCCTTATTTAAGCATCTGTAACGCGACACTAGACGTGTGCCTAGAGCTAGTACACGTTACAACGCTTGAATATAGGCTAGGGTTTCACCTGATCAAAAGTAAAAGCCAAGTCCGACTAAAAGCCCTTGAGAAGCTGTATCATATTCAAATACTCCCTCATTTTTGTAATCAACCCAGGTCGACTTGTAAGCTAAGTTGAGATCAGACCATTCGTTAAAACGATAACGAACACCAGTTTGAATGGCATAAGTGAAGTGAGTATCGTTGCCAAGTCCGGCGTCGATACTGGCATGAAATCGCCAGTTTTCGCTCAATTCATCAATGAGTCGCAAGCCAACTAAAAAATCGACCCAATCTTCTTGTAATGACAGTCTATCTTCTAGTACCCGGTTATCATTGCGATACAGTTTGCCGGTGATGTCATTGTCCCACCAACGTAATCCAAACATATAATCCAGTTTACCAAATGAATATTGTTCGCGTTGGAATGCCTTTGCTTCTAGAACACCTTGCCGTATTTCGATGTCCGCACGATAACGAGCGTTAGGCAGAGCGCCCTTGATATTATTAACATCACCACTTAAGTTCATGAAACTATAATCTATGTAGTAGCCCCACTTACTTTGGTAAATACTCTCGAATCGCAACATCGCCCCAATATCGAGGTGGTCTACGATGAACTTAGGATCGACATCCACCTCTGATGAAAAGCGACCAATACTGGTATCCCCGTGGATATTCAGTCCTAGCATGTACACTTCTATGCTATTTCGCCAACGAGATTCTTGTGTCTCGGCTGAGAGCGCTACTGATGTAGGTAATACAAGAATGAGTGAGGAGAGTGATAGCAGGTTACATGGTTTCATCCAATTTCCTTTTCGGCTTTTCGTCAGCTTTCAGCTTAGTAGAAGTCGCTACACTCTGCATAAAAAAGGGAAGCAACTTGCTTCCCTGTAATTAACATTGACTTAGAGTTGTTTGGCAATGTTTGAGGTTAGGCTTTCTAAGCCTATGGATAAAGCGTTGACGAGCGCTTCATAGCCCTCATCTTGAAGCGGCTGTGAGATTTGTATTGGCGCGCTGTTTTCTACCTTACCTTCGGCATTAATGAGTAACCATTCCCCCTCAATTTCGATATTACCTTTGTAGCTGCCATTAAATTTATTTAACGTAAGCTGGAGTTTGGCTTCACCGCTTTGATCCAACAGATTATTCATTTCAGCCGGCCAGTAATGACTTTGCTTGTGACGCAGATCCGCGACGACTCTCTGAGTGATTTGCTCAGAAATACTGTGCGCCCATTGATTGTGTTTCGCCTGAATAACTTGGGTCTCAGAGGTTCGATAAACAATGCCACTATCATTCAAATAACTCGCCAATGTCACTGGACGAACAACTAAAGTTGGGCGCTGAGCGATATCAGAAGAGCTCAGCGTCACTGGTTCCACCTTAGGTAGAAGGTACATAGCTCCTTTAGTTTGCGGAGCGCTACTGCAACCCGTTAGACCGACAAATAGCGCGATAGACAGAAAGAATACTCGTTTCATTAGTTTTGGCCTTTAACTGGTATTGGGTCACTGATTTCATCTTCTCCAAACACAAGAGAGTTTGGCTTTTCGTTTAGCTGTTTAAGTACGGGTTTAAACTCTGTCATCACGCTTTCTAATTCTTTTAGCGTGGCTTCCATTTCGCTGTACATGGTTGAGTTGGGCCCATAACCATCGAGTGTTTTTTGTAATTGCTGTAAGCTTTGGCGAATATCTGTTGGGATCTCTTGCGTCTCTTTTTGATTCAAAAGTTTATCAATACTGTCCGCCACGCGTTCTGCTGAAGCTAACGTTTTTTCGGACGTTTTTAACGTTGAATTGAGAGAGTCTAGTGTTTCTTCCATTGGTAAGTTATTAATCTTATTTAGGAAGTCGTTCACTTGGCGCTGAACCTGCGCAAAACCACCACGCATGGTTGGGAAAACATCTAAATCAGCAAACTTACTCGGTACGTAAGGCTCGTCGTTTGGATAGAAGTCGGCGTCAACATACAGTGCGCCTGTTAATAAGTTACCTGTTTTTAAAGTACCACGTAGGCCTTTAGCAAACTCACTCTTCAATTTATCTTTTAACATTGGTAAAGATTGGGATTGGAAATCGCCATAAACACGGCCGAGCTCGATACGTACCAATACAGGGATTTTTTTCGCAGAAAAGTTCTCTTCTGGGGTTGGAAGTCGCATTGGTACACGCATCACAGTACCAATTCTCAAGCCTCGATATTCGACAGGTGCCTTACGTTTAAGTCCTCGTACCGATTCATCAAAAAGCATAACGAATTCAATATAATCATCGTACATGCCTTCTCGAAGTTGTTTAATATCATCGTACAAGCGGAAGTTGACCATATTTTCAGTGAGCTGTTCACCGGATTCAAGACCTGGAACGGTATCGAAGGTAACACCACCCGTTAGCATGCTCTCTAATGAGCCAAACTTGACTTCGAACCCTTCAGCGTTGAGCTGTAAATCTACGCCAGAATTCAGCCAGAACTTGGTACGAGTGCGCACTAAGCTGTCATAAGGCTTGAAAATAAAGAGTTGGTATAACGCTTTGCGAGTGTCAACATCAAAGCTGGTTTTCTCTACACGACCAACCGTAAAGCCTTTATAAATGACGGGGTCACCAACGCCTAGCTTACCAGCCTCGCGGTGTGTTAACACAAGGCGTAACCCCTCTGCATCAGGAGAGGCCACTGGGGGAACATCTAAGACCGTAAAGCGCTCTTTCTCTATCTTAGATTTACCCGGTTGAAGTTGGATGTAAGCGCCAGAGAGCAAGGTCTCTAAACCTGAAACGCCATCACGGCCAATACGAGGCTTCACCACCCAAAACATGGTGTCATCTCGCAGCATGCGTTCTGCATCCTTGTTCATTTGTGCCTTAGCGATGATGTGATCGTAATTTTCACTGAGAGTGACTTCAGTAATCAGTCCGACTTTTACATTCAATGCTCGGATTTCGGTTTTGCCAACCTCAATCCCATCTGCGGTTGGCAGTTGGAGAGTAATTTGTGGGCCTGTACTGTTGATATATTGGAACAGCATCCACGCTCCCATGGCTAGCGCAAGGATCGGGACAATCCATATCGCAGAAATCTGCTTTTGCGGTTTTATTTGAGCGGTTACGTTGTTCTCATCACTCATATTTGGCTTTCTCGTTTAAGTTGTCAGAAATCGGCTCCTGCACTTCGTTTTGTGGCAATTGCCACAACAAACGTGAGTCAAATATCATTGCAGAAAGCATAGTAAAAATGACCACTGCCGCGAAAGAGAGCGCAGCAGGACCTGGATAAATCGCCATTAAGTTTTGCAGTTGAACCAGTGCAACTAAGATCGCGACGACGAAGATATCGATCATAGACCAACGACCAATAAACTCAGTTATGCGGTAGATCTTTAAGCGTGAAATACTCTCTTCGTGCGGAAGATATCGCGCTTTTTGCGCATTGTAATACAGCCACGCGAGTGCCAGCATTTTCGCCATTGGAATAAATACGCTAGCAAAGAAAATTACCATCGCAATAGGGTAAGAACCTAAATGCCAAAGCAATATTACCCCCTCCATGATAGTTGAACCTTCTGCATGTCCAAGGCTTACGGTGTACATCATAGGGTAGAGGTTTGCAGGGATATAGAAAATGACTGAAGCAAACAAAAGCGCCCAAGCTTTTTGTAAATTATCTGCGGGGTTGTATTTGTGAATAGGGCTTTTACAACGAATGCAGTGTTGGTGTTTTTTAGCTTCAATAGGGTTGAGCTGGTGACACGTATGACAACCAATATGGTTGTGGTTATGGTGCGTGTCACCCTCTTTTACATCAGAGAGCTCGATAGCTGGAATAAAGTGTCCCCAGAGCCAGCTTTTGTCGACCATTGATATGCATTTGACTACCAGAACGGTATATACACAAAACGCCCAGAATGAAGTGCCCATTCCTATGTCTGCGAGGGAAGCGATTTTAATTAAGCTGACCAACACGCCAATCAAAAAGACATCCACCATTAACCAGGGTTCGACTCGAAACAGAAGACGGCATAAAACTTTTGCCATTCGTTGCTGCTTTTTAGAGGGGGTATGTTTACGTGCTTTTAATGCTTCAAGGTGAAGAAAGAGAATGAGGCCAACATAGATTGCAGGTAAAACGATAACTGTTGCGAGTAACAGCACACCCAAAAGCACATTTTGAAACTCAGCCAGCATTTTGGCAGCGTGCAACAAGGTGATCTCTTGCGACAACCCTTGCACGCTGAACGACATAAAAGGGAAAGAAATGCTTAGCACTAACATGATCAAACATGCCGATGATATGGCGATCACGCTTTGGTAAGGCTTGGCATTCACTTTAGTCAGCGAATGCGAACATCGAGGACATTGTGCTTTTTGCCCCTGTTCGATATCGGGAATGCGAACAACAAGGCCGCACTCTTCGCATGAAATTAACTGACGGGAATTAGGTTGAATACTCATCGGGTAGGTTTTAGATTCATTTGCTTTAAGAATACTCTTTTTTCACTAGGCACGCTTGTTTTGATTCAGGAGTTTACGAGTTTCTTACTTTTGGCATTAGAGCATATGGGAGAGCTAAGACATAAACGAAGTCGCGTTTGGTACAAGATTTTACGGCGAAGATGAGTATGTTGGAAGCCGAAAATAATGTGATATTGCTTGTCTGTGGAGGGGTAATTACTTGTTTTTAAGGGTAAGTAACCCTGCCCAGATAATCTGAGCAGGGAAAAAGAGCATTTTATTTAAGGTGCTTAGTTGTACTTTACTTGACCGTTCCGCTCTTAAAGGCATTGGCCCCGACTTGCGTACCGTTGAGCGTTTTGCCGTAATAGCCTTGGTGCTGGTGATATTTCTCCGCGTTTGCGGTGACATTGCCTTTGAATCGAGGATCTTGTGGACGCTCATGGCTGTTGACGTATGCTGCGACATCCCAAGCTTCTTGCTCTGTCAGCTGCACACTTTTCCCAAGCGGCATGTTTTCGTAAATAAAATAGGCTGCAGTGTTAATCCGGTGCATACCTGCGCCCCAGTTATACGCATATTCGCCCCAAAGTGGTGGAATGTATGAATAGTCGTTGGTGTCTTTGATGCCTGAACCGTCGGCGCGATGGCAAGTTTCACAGTTCTTTTCGTAGACCAATGCGCCTCGCTCTATTGATGGTTCTTGCTCAGGGGCGGCGATTTTTGGGTAGCCACGCCCAGAGAGGTTACCCCGCTTTTCAATTGGTAATGCTTGTGCGATGGCTTCGGGCAACGGGAAGTCTCTTGCTTTTCCACCAATTTGCAACGTTTTTGCGTCTAGCTCTGGAATGGGTTCATCCGCCATACCATGTTTGTCAAGCAAGCCGCCCATTGCTAACCAGTAGGCGTAAGCACTAAGGGCAACAATTTCTGTCGAATCGTAAGCGGGCGCTTTACCGTTCATGGAATACTCGAAACAACCCTGGATACGGTCAGCATAGCTGTTTACGCGATCGTTTTTCTTACGATATGCCGGGTATGCCATGTAAGCTGCCCACAGTGGCGCAGCGTTTGCTTTTCGTCCTGCCTCCATATGGCAGTTCACACAGTTTTGTTCGTTGCCAACGTATTTTCCGCGCATTTGTTGTGAGTTAACAAAGAGCGAGTAACCGCGTTTTACTTGCTCACCAAATGCGGTGTTTGGAATTGTACTGAGATCACGCGGTTTTAAGTATTCACCGTGCTTTTCTTTTTCTATCGCAGGTAGCTCTTTCTGGCGGTCCGGTAACGGATCGTTAGCTAGTACGAGCGTAGAAATGAAAGGCAATGCGAACAAAGAATAGAAACGTTTCATGTCTGCTCCTAGTAACGTAATGAGGCAAAGTAGTACGAAAGGTTTTCAATCTCTTCGTCAGTGAGATTTTTTGCGATGGTCCCCATCATATTGAGCGGGTCACCACTGCGAGTGCCGTTTTTCCATGCCATCAATTGCGTTTTTAAGTAATCAGCATGTTGGCTTGCGAGGCGAGGGAACTTGTCGACGCCCATACCGCTGGCTCCATGACAAGTTGCGCAAGCTGGAATGTTTCTATCCCAATCGCCTTGGAAAATTAATTTACGATACGGGTTACGAATATCAGCTTGGTCGCCGCGTTGTTCTGGATTCGTGAACTCATAGCTCGGGAGGTTAGCAAAGTACTCCATCACTTCCTTCCGATCTGCGGGATCGCTGAGTTCCTTCGCCATGCCTTGCATGACCACATTTTGGCGTTCGCCACTAAGGAATAGTTCGATTTGAGTGTTGAGATAATTCGCGTTTAAACCAGCGATCATAGGCGCGATATTTGGCTGTCCCATGCCATCTTGGCCGTGACAACCGCTACATACGCTGGCTTTTTCCGGAATAGACGAGGCGCTTGCGCCCATAGTGGTTGCTAACAAACAGGCCACCACCACTGGAAGAATTTTTGACATGCTGACTCACTTTAATTTTTATTAATATGTCTAAGTGCTACTTGGTAGTCACATGGACGATATTGTCGGCCTTGCCAATAATGAAAGGTATTGTGGATTTCCACATATTTAATAAGTGTAAATGGCCGTATTTGTTTTTATTGGTTGTTCTATAAGCGATAAAAACAAAGTGGTGAAGAGCTGCACAAATCGGCAGCTCTAAGTGGTAGAGACGTCTTAACGTGCGGCGTTACGCTTTGCGGATTTTGGCCGGCAGGGACTGACGTGCCGCCGCGCCCACTACCCAATCCAACAATACACCTTTACCTTCTCGGGTAGGATCAATTAAGCCAATGTCGTTAATGTTGACGCCATCTTGGCTGCGCGTTTTTACGGGTTGTTGTTTATCGCCGATCCAGTGCGAGCGTTGTCCTAGCTCGGTATGACCAAACCCATGTTCAAATCCGAGTGTGCTAGGGCTAATCCCGCTGACTATCATCGCAAGTGCTTTGGTGCTTGCAGATGGTGTCTCGATAACAAACTCATCACCCGTTTTAATGCCCGCACGCTCGGCATCGATTGGATGGATGTACACTGGGTTTACGCCTTTAATCGAGTTCAACCTTGGCGATAGGTTGGATACCGCACTGTGAATGTTGGATTTAAAGTTCGTCAGGCTGAAAGGCCATTCTGAGCTTGGGAACTGGTCTTCCATTGATGTGCCATCGGCCAGTTTTTGTGGATGCCATGTTGGGCAACCCGTGTAGAAATCACCGGTCATGGTGTTTCTTGCGCTGCCGACACGTTCATTCCATATCGCGACAGGTCGTGTCCATTTGTGCTTCATTTGCTCACCTTGATACGCTTCGGTTGCATTTTCAAAACGTCCACCGCGAGCAAAAATAAACGCCACACGTTTCATCTCATCCGCTGTCAGCGTCTTCTGCATGGCTGGCATTAAACGCTCTAGGCCGGACCACGCAATGTCTTCTGCCGAAACTTCAGGCACCCCGCCTTTCACATAAGCCAAGTTTGCCGCGGAACGTAAGTAGAAATCTTCAGCGCTGTGGAGAGCGTGCCAATTCCCTTGCGCATCTTGAATCGCGTTGTCACCAAAGCCGCCTAGTTGCATTTTCTTGGCGACATCAATCAAAAAGTTTTCTAAGCAAATCGAACGACCATCGGCGGTTTTCTCTGTTCGCGCTTCCACAATCGGCCAACGAGCGGTGACGGTTTTCACCGGAACGTCGTGCCAAGGCGTTGCCATACCCCAGCTTTCGTAGGTGACCGTGTCAGGTACAATATAATCCGACAACGCGGTGGTTTCGTTAATGAACGCATCAACAGACACAATCAAACCGAGTTGTTTTGGATCTTTAAGCTTGTCTTCCAGCAGCGTTTTCAAACCGGGTACACCATACATTGGGTTCGCCATGTGGTTGATCCACGCTTTTACGCGGTATGGATACCCATCAATAGCCGCAGATAGGTGCTCTGTCAGCAGTGGCGCGGCAAACGGATACCAAGGCGCGCGAGTTGGATAAGGGGATTCACCAGCCTCAACGCGACGTTTGTATTCGCTGGTTTTGTGGTATGGGAATTTACTGCGCGATAAAAAGACGCCTTTCGGGCCGACTTTGCCAACAAATTTGGTGAAGTCGTAACGAGGACCCGCAGCGGAAGTTGGATAGCCACCCGCTTTGGCCATCGCGCCGCCTTTCATGTTGATATTACCAATCAACGCATTGAGCATCATGATAGTAAACGAGTTATAGAACCCATTGGTGTGCATGTTGCCACCGTGGGTATCGACCACCGCTTTTGTTCCGTGACTGGTAAAGCGCTTTGCTAGTTCAACAATTTGTTCGACAGGGATTTCACATTGTTGGCTGTAGAACGCAAGGCTGTATTTGAACGCCTCTTCTTTGAGTCTTTGTAGAGACGATTTTACGCGCACTTCGCCCGATGCAAGCGAAACCGTTTTATCGACAAACAGTGCCGCTTCCTCAGCTTGGGTATGAACACCAAATTCGCCGCTTTGCTCATCCACGATGACGTACGGGTCGGAGTCAGACAACGCTTCGCCCTCGAATGGCAGATTCAAGTCCGACGCGCGTAAAAACGTGCCGTTTCTCGGGTGCTGATTATCGCTTATCACGAGATGCGTAGCATTACACCAGTGCGCGGTGCCGGCTCGTTTCATCGCGTTTGCCCCCGGCTGCGCCAAGAAGGTTTTGTTGTATCGTTGGTTTTCGATGATCCACTGGATCATACCAAGCACGAGGGCAGAGTCGGTGCCCGGTTTGATTGGTATCCAGCGGTTGTTGTCACCGGCAGCCAAGCTCGATGAACCCGCAGGCAAACTTGGCGTGATGATGGAGTATTCCAAGCTACCTTCTGTTCGCGCATTGGCGAGTTGGCGCGCCTGACGCTTAAAAGGGTTGCCAGCTTGCGCAGGCGACATACCGATGAAGATGATGTATTCCGCATTATCAAAATCTGGCTTTAAGTGTGCGTTCTTATCTAAGTCGTTCATAAATGCGCCGCTGCCAGCACGAAATGCGTAGCCGCAGTAAGAGCCGTGATGCCCAAAGTTACGTGTACCATAGCTGTTGAACGCGAAGCGTTTGAATATGTCGTCTCGGCCTTCGTTACCGGCGTTGGTCATTAACAATTGGTTGGCTTTCGGTCCATATTCTGGGTTTTCAGGATCTACGGGCGTTGTTAAATCGTGAATGTCGCGTAAGCCATCAACATGGCCTTCACCAAATAAATCACCACCTTCTACGATTTCTTCTATCAATTGCTCGTAGCTGATCGGAATCCATTTTCCTTCGCCGCGTTTTCCAACTCGTTTCAGTGGCTGAGTAATGCGGTACGGGCTGTTGCGAATTTCTAGCATCCCATTGCCACGTGCGCATGCTGTTGAACGACCGTCAAGGCCCGCTTCTCCTGCCAAACTTAAATAAGCATCTTTGACTGGCGTTTCGAACGGAATGTGTTGCTGATGAGAGAGTGGGTGATATGGGTTGCCAGTAATACGCAAAATCTCGTCGTTGCGGTTATCAATGCGTACACGCAATCCGCACAGTGACCAACAACCAAAGCACATCGATGGTGCAACGCGCTGATTTGGATTAGGGATTAGGTTGCCTTTGCTGTTGACCGTGTACTCTGGTTCAAGCGAGTTACCGTGGTGAATATCACGCGTTTTTTCTCCCGCAGTGCCTTCGAGCGCACCCTCGACCATGTGTTTGGTGGTGGTGGCGTAACCCGCAGCGAATGCGCCAAGCCCACCCACTGCAATGCCTGATTTCAAAAACTGACGGCGTTTGTTATCCATGATGAAATCCTCTTTGATTAGCGTTCAGTTAAGGTGGGTGATGAGGCTTTTACTTCGATCTTTTGTTTTGGCTGAACCAGCTCCGAACCGAGCAGTGCCAGTGCAAGCCATAATCCGAGCATGCCGATAATGCCTATCCAGCCATTTCCATCCATAGTGAGTTGGTATGGATACAGCCCTGCATCGAACTTGGCGATGGTTTGCACTTCCATGATGGTAAACCAGCGAATCAGCCATGCACTTTCCAGTGCGGCAGCAGACACAAAACTGAGCCCTATGACGTGACGAAATCTGGCTGATGCGGACTTTTTGGTATCGCGCAAGAAGATGAAAGCGAGCAAAACACAACCTAAAACGACAAAAGTGAGCAGGGCAATGTTGTGCATCCATTGTTCGCTAGAATAGAGCGAAAATGCGGAATCGTTGGATGCCCAAATCGGTAGCAGTATCAGCGTTAATACACCGCTGGTAACCACTGATTTTTTCAGTAAATTAGTATCGCCAGATGTCAGCGTCTTTGACTGACTAGGCAGCAGTAACCAAATCAGCAGAGAAAATCCGACCGCGCCCATAAATGCAGTGACAAACCAAAGAATTGGTGACGCGGGTTGGTGCCATAAAGAGCGCGATTTAACGACCGCAATTTCAGCCCCTGTGTAGACTGCAATGGTGATGCCTGATAGCACTGTGATGGCAGATACCATAAGCATGGCTCTACGAGAGAGCACCCATTCACCCAGTGACAGCTTTGAAATTAGAGGCAGTACTTTCCCTGGCTGATTACGTAAGTTGATCAGATCCTGGCGGAGATACAGCCATGCAGTCACTACCGCTAAACCTGAGAAAACAGGCAAGAAAAGAGATCCTAAAGACATCCATGACCACGGTGTGATGTGCGCGTAAAAATGCCATGCGCGTCCCGGTTGGTGTAAATCACCAGTTAACGCTAATGGCCCCACGATGGCGCCGATGGCCAGCGTCAGCACAAGCGCAGTGCGCAGTCTGTGGCTGGTGTGTTTTTCAAATAATAGGGCGATTAGGAATAAAATAGCAGCCGCATAAGCCGAACCGATGTAGAAGAAATACTGTACCGCCCACGGGAGCCAAGCCATCGCTTGAGGTTGGACTAACACTTCGGTGATGTTCATGCTCGCTCTCCTTGTGGGTCGTAAATAGCTGGCTGCCCGTCGATGTGGCTGGTGAAGCGTTCATCCATGCCGATATAAAACACGTGTGGATTGGTACCTTCATTGGGTTTCAGCACTTTGATGTCGTCCTGATGTTCTGTGATTAAGCGGCGAATCTCGCTTGTTGGATCATTTAAATCACCAATCACACGCGCACCGCCAACACAGGTCTCCACGCAGGCAGGCAATAGGCCTTGCTCTAGACGATGCGCACAGAAGGTGCACTTATCTGCGGTGAGGGTGTCTTCATTGATAAAACGAGCATCGTAAGGGCAAGCTTGTACGCAGTACGCGCAGGCGACGCAGCGGCTGTTATCCACCATGACAATGCCATCTTCGCGCTGAAAGGTTGCTTGAACCGGACACACTGCCACGCAAGGTGGGTTGTCGCAGTGGTTACAAAGGCGCGGTAGCATAAAGGCTTTTGCTTCTCGCGTGGCTGTAGAGCCATCATCTAACGTAACTTCGTATTGCTTTACGGTGGTTCGGAATTGACCAATTGGCGCTTGGTTCTCGATGCTGCAACCCACAGTGCAAGCCTGGCATCCGACACATTTACGCAAATCTATCACCATGGCATAACGCTTGCCGACTTGCCCTTTTCGGTCAGCGGACTGGTTATTTCGAATAATGTTTCCCGCAGTTGCCGTGCCAATGCCTGCGACTGGAATTAACGCGGCTCCGGCTGTGACCGCGCTGAGAAAGCGACGTTTGGTGGAATCCATAACTCACCTGCTTTTTTTGTTGTATTTGAATTGACTGATTCCATTGTGAGAAATGCACTGCGAGGCTTATATTGTGGATTTCCACATACTCAGATCAAACTTGATCTAAAACAAATGTGGTTTAGGGAAGGTAGCTGTTATTCTTGTCGTACTCTCTTGACGGAACGATTCGACTCATCATGAAAAAAGCACTGTGGCTTCAGCTTTGGATTCTTTGCTTAGTTGCCTTTGCATCTTTGGCTCACGGCGCAGTTTCTGAACAAGCAGATCTGCAAGAGCAAAAAGCAGAGCAGCCACAGGTCAAGAAAAAAGTCGAAGTGGGCGTGTTAGCGATACGCGGCCATCTTTATGCCGAGCAGAGATGGCAACCGACCATTGATTGGCTCAATCAGCAAATTTCCGATGTGCATTTTGTCCTTCATCCCCTTAACTTGGATGAAATGGGCGAAGCGGTGAAGTTTCAGAAGATGAATTTCATCTTAACCAACCCAGGTCAGGCAGTGCGGTTGGGCAGGCAATACGCGCTGTCGTGGATGGCAACGCTAACCAGCAGAGCACCACAAAACTCGAATTACGGCATTGGTTCGGCGCTGGTGATTCGAGCCAATTCAAGTTATCAAACGGTGCAAGATGTCTCAGGGCGTCCTGTTGCGGCGGTATCAGAAAAAGCGTTTGGTGGTTATCTGACCCTGCGCTATCAAATCGTGGAAATGGGACTCGATCCGAATGATTTTTTTGCGGATGTTCGCTATCTCGGTTTCCCAATTGATGCCAATCTCTACCAATTACGTGACGGCAATGTTGAAGCCGCTGTCGTGCCTGCTTGTCTACTGGAACAGATGCAAAATGAAGGTCTGTTACAGCACGGTGATTTTCGAGTCTTAAACCAACAGCCAAATGAACATTCTTCGTGCGCTGTTTCTACGCCGTTATATCCAAACTGGTCGTTTGCCAAAACAGAACGCGGCTCGTCTCTTCTGGCGAAAAAAATCGCGCAAGTCTTACTTGCTATGCCGCCAGAGCACCCCGCCATTATTGCCGCTGGCGCGTCAGGCTGGACATCGCCAGTTAGCTTGTTGAGCATCGATAAACTCTATCAGGCGTTGGATCTACATCCATTGCAGCAACCTTGGTGGAGTGAGGCGCTGCGCTGGTTGCGCAGTCATCAAGAATGGGCGTGGGCACTGTTCATGTTTGTGATTGTATTGAACGCGTACCACTTTTGGCTTGAGTATCGTTTTAGCAAAAGCAAACAAGCATTAGAACTGACATCGCTAAGGCTGAAAGAGAAAAGCGAGCAGTTAGAACATTCGCAAAGAGTGGCGATTGTCGGGGAAATTGGCAGCAGTCTGGCTCATGAATTAAATCAACCGCTGGCAGCCATTCGTAATTACAGTGAAGGTGGGTTGCTGCGTCTTGCAAAGAAGCGTCCGCATGAAGATATTGTGCCTGTGCTAGAGAAAATACAGGGCCAAGTTGAAAGAGCCGATGCAATTATTCAGCGATTAAGAACGTTGATTCGTAAGCGCAGTGTCGACAAAACGTCGTGCGATCTTCAAGTACTCATTGATGACACGATTGAGTTGCTCCATTTTCGAATGCAGAAGCAAAACACTTCGATCGTGACCAGTATAGAAGGGAACATGCGTCCGTTACTTGTCGATGCAGTTGGCGTACAACAGGTTTTAGTTAATGTGATCAGCAACGCGATTGATGCGTGTACTTTGTTCCAAGAGAAATATCACTCATCAGGCTATCAAGGTAAAATTGCCCTGCATTGCGATTACCAAATCAATCAACTCTCTATTCGAGTGTTAGACAATGGTACAGGGTTGCAGCAAGAGAATCCGACTCAAGCGTTTGTGAGTAGCAAAGAAGAAGGGCTTGGGCTAGGGTTAGCCATTTGTCGCGATGTGATGGAAATGCATGGTGGCGAGTTTGTCATCAGCTCGATAGCACCACATGGTTGTTTGGTTGAGCTTGTGTTTCCATATCAAAACTAATCTGAACTAGGCATAGGAGCACTCAATGAGCAGCGGTGAAAAGCAGCTACCTGTTTTTGTAGTCGATGATGATGAATCGGTGCGTGACTCGCTCGCTTTTATGTTGGAAGAGCATGACTTCAACGTGACGACTTTTGCTGATGGGCAATCTTTTCTCGATAAAGTGAACATTCATCAGGCCGGATGCGTGATCCTTGATAGCCGAATGCCCAACCTTCGTGGCCAGCAAGTGCACCAAATTTTAAATAAAGCCAACAGCCCGTTAGCCGTTATTTATCTGACAGGGCATGGTGATGTTCCGATGGCGGTCGATGCATTGCATGCTGGGGCGGTCAATTTCTTCCAAAAACCAGTCAAAGGCGATGAACTGGCACGAGCCATTTTGCAGGGACAGGCGCAGTCTGCCACAAACCTCGATATGGCAGCAGCTAAATCGGCTTATGAATCGCTCACACCTAGAGAAAAAGACATTTTACGTTTGATTATTGAAGGAAAGCGCAACATTCGTATTGCTGACGAACTTTGCATAGCAATGCGAACGGTTGAAGTACACCGAGCTAATCTATTGAAGAAGTTCTCGGCAAAAACCGTCGCAGAGTTGGCATATATTTATGGCAAGCTAGATTAAAGCTTACCGAGTGAAGCCTCTTAAGGCTATTTAGAGGATACAACTTGAGCTTTATGACGACTCGCGTATTATCTTCTTCGTTCTTACTTTATCTGAATTCTTATGAGTTTGTTGACTAAACGACATCACACGCCACATAAGCGGGCAAAATGGCTACTGGCGATTATTGGCTGGGTGGTCGTTGTGTGTCTGATGCAAAATTCAGGCTTTGCATCGTCATGCTCTATGAAATATGAGACGGAATCGCCCGCGGTTTCACTTGCTGATGAGCGTTCGAGCGTCAAGTCGATTGATACTAAAGAAACTAGCAAGTGCGAATTGTCTGAAAAGTTAATTCAGTTTTCTCAACATCAACTCGATGTATTTATTGTTGTTCTGTTTGTCGGTCTTTTTGCTTCGGCAATTTGGTTGTGCAGTGCCTATATTGGTGCGCAACATTGGACGGAACCGATAGGCCGTAAGTATCGAGTCCATCTGACTTTCTGTGTGTTCCGAGAATAAAAGCGTGCTTTCTGACCACTAGCGTCAGTTATTTAGCACCTTTGTCTTTTAACTAGGAATCACTATGAATCAAATTACTAAACTGACTCAGTTTGCGTTCATGTTTTTTATGACGCTTGCTTTGAGTTTGCTCTCTCTGAGTATTTCAGCTCAAACTACTGATACAGGTTGGCTAACCAACCCACAACATCCTCCAGTGCAAACGCGCTTTGTGCTCACTGGTCAACAAGATCCGCAAGCCAAAACACTTACAGGTTATTTGGATGTCAAGTTAACCGGAGACTGGAAAACTTACTGGCGTTCACCTGGTGAGGGCGGCGTAGCACCATCTATTGATTGGCAAAATTCACAAAATTTATCCAAAGTGGATTGGCAATGGCCGCACCCACAAAAATTCGAACTATTAGGTATCGAGACTCTTGGGTATAAAGGCGATACTTTGTTCCCCATGACGCTGCACGTCGAAGACATGTCCAGACCTGTCACGATTGATGCGGTACTGACACTTTCTTCTTGTACGACGATTTGTGTGCTGACCGACTATCAAATTCAATTGACGTTCTTGCCTTCTGATCTAACAGTCGATGAAGGCGTGATGTTCAGTTACGCTCAAGCAGTGAGTAACGTGCCGCAGCCATCGCCGTTTATTGATGTTACTCAGGCGAGTTGGGATGCGAACCAATCGAAACTACAAATCAAGCTACAGAACAGTCAGGGTTGGCAACAACCACAAGTGCTGGTGGATGGCGTCGATAAAGCAACGCGAGACTATAGCTTCAAGCTTGAAGGAATGCATCAAGAAGGAAACATCGTCACCGCGAGCTATATCGTTGATACTTGGCTGGGCGATGTGGAGTTAGGTGGTCAGTCGCTGTTTGTGACCATCAAAGACACCAATTTACTAGCAGAAGAAACCACTCAAGCAACTGCTGAGGCAATAGTTGAACCGTTGCTGAGCACGTCTCTAACGAGTGTTTTTCTATTCGCGTTGCTCGGCGGTTTAATTCTTAACATTATGCCTTGCGTTCTTCCGGTTTTGGGGATGAAGCTAAGTAGTATTGTTGCCGCTCAAGGTATCGAGCGTCGTCAAATTCGCGCTCAGTTTGTTGCCTCGTCACTTGGTATATTAACGTCGTTCTGGATTCTCGCTGGTTTTATTTTGGTGCTCAAGCTAACAGGTAATGCCATTGGTTGGGGCGTGCAATTTCAAAGCCCCTGGTTCTTAGGTTTGATGGTGTTGGTCACCACTTTGTTTGGGGCCAATATGCTGGGGCTGTTTGAAGTCCGTCTATCATCGGGTACCAATACATGGCTGGCCTCGAAAGGTGACAACTCGTTAGCTGGACACTATGTGCAAGGGATGTTTGCAACCTTGCTTGCTACGCCGTGTTCTGCGCCTTTCCTAGGAACGGCCGTGGCGTTTGCTTTGGGTGCCGATGTGGTTACGCTGTTTGCTATTTTCACCGCCTTAGCGTTGGGGATGGCGTTGCCTTGGATTATGGTGGCAATTTTCCCAAGTATTGCGCTTAAATTGCCGAAGCCGGGTCAGTGGATGAACGTGGTCAAAAACGTATTTGGTGTGATGATGTTGGCCACCAGCGTTTGGCTACTGTCTTTGATGGCCAATCACCTCCCAGTGTTTTGGGTCATTTTCGCCGGTTTAGTCGCGTTTATTGTTCTGATGATTCGCGTTAAACGCGTTCATGGCGATAAAGCACTCGTGCTATCCGGCTCTGCATCGCTTATCTTAATTGCTGGCGGGCTGCTACTTGGTAGTATCACTGCCGACCAATGGGCGACACCGCTTCCTGAGGACTTGGCGTGGCAGAAGCTTTCTAACTCGGCGATTGAAGATCACGTCAATAATGGGCGAGTGGTGTTTGTGGATGTCACTGCGGATTGGTGTGTCACGTGTAAAGCGAACAAGATCGGTGTGATCTGGCAAGATCCTGTCTACTCATTGCTACAAAGCCCTAATGTGGCGACGTTAAAAGGGGATTGGACACATCCGGACGGCTCGGTAACGGACTTTTTACGAGCTCATGGGCGTTACGGTGTGCCGTTTAACATCGTCTATGGCCCGGCGGCGCCACAAGGTATCCCGTTACCCGTGATTCTGACTGATGATGTTGTTTTAAGCGCCGTGAAACAAGCGAGTGGGGGATCCATTCAATGAGTTCGACAAAGCAGCGTAGAACAGTCCGATATTGGCTCGTTCAAATCGTACAGATGGTGCTCATTGTCACCGTTATTTCTATCGCGATGGATTGGTATCGCACCAAAGATATTCCTAAACAGGAGGCTCCACCATTGAGCTCCGTATTGAGCGATGGTGAATACTTCGATGCAATCGCGCAAAGTTATGAACAACCTGTCGTTGTTTATTTTTGGGCGACTTGGTGTCCCGCTTGTAAATTTGTAAGCCCAAGCGTGAGCTGGCTGAGTGATGACTACACCGTAGTTGGCATTTCTGGCTCGTCGGGACCGAATGAGCGTGTGGCGCAGTTTATGAGGGCAAAAGAATATCGTTTCGAAAATATAAACGATCCTTCAAGCGATATTATGCGTGAATGGAAAATTAGCGTGACCCCAACCATTTATGTTTTAAGAAATGGTGAAATTTCCTCCGTCACAACTGGCGTTACTACTCCGATAGGAATACTAGCGAGAATTTGGTTAGCTCGATAACGCAATAAAAATCCGATATTCAAAAATATCGAGTATCGGATTTTTTTGTTGTCCTAAACAACCAGTCTGTCACATACCATAAAGAACTAGTTAACCAATAAGTGTCTAGATGCTTATTGCGTGCTACATTCGAGCATCGTTCTGGTTATCAAGGAGGAAACGATGAACGTAGCAAAAATGTATGATGATGTGTCGGATCGCTATCAAAAGTTGGTGGATGACAGTCACTACGTCGGTCCACGTTGGATTTCTGAGAAGTTAAAAACCTTTCCCATCGAGCAAGGCTCGGTTCTCGACCTAGCCTGTGCGACTGGCAGTATCGGCCATGTCGTAAAAAGTCACTATCCAGAACTCGCCATCCATGGCTTAGACATCTCGTCCAAAATGGTTGATAAAGCGCGCCAAACTAACCTCTATCAAAGCGTCGCGGTTCATAATCTCGATGAGCCATTTTCCCCTTTGTTTGAACATACCTTCGACCTTATCACCGCACTTGGTTTTACTGAGTTTCTAGCAGAGCCTCAACAACTTCTGGAGTGTATTTCGCATAAGCTAACTGCGAATGGACGATGTTTTATCAGCTTTCAATACCACGATCCGGATGGACAAGATTTGCCTCGAAATACTTATAGTGGATCGGTCGTGCATAAGGCATA
The DNA here is from genome assembly GCF_033338775.1 of Vibrio sp. Vb1018. Taxonomy (NCBI): domain Bacteria; kingdom Pseudomonadati; phylum Pseudomonadota; class Gammaproteobacteria; order Vibrionales; family Vibrionaceae; genus Vibrio; species Vibrio sp. Vb1018. Next base: position 68,695 of record NZ_JAWOTI010000007.1, on the reverse strand, counting down.
TACCGAAAGTGAAGTTGAACAACTCTGTCAGCAGGCGGGGTTGGAAGTGGTTTCCTTAGAAAGTGTGATTGGTTACGTATCTGGTGTTGGTTATGTGTGTCGATACTTGATGCTAGAGCTGAAAAAGTCACACCGCTGAAATAAGTAACAAACAAGGACTGTTTTTGAAAACACAAGATTTAACCGAGTTCGGGTCGGGCATTGAATACGATGCCCAATACGAGCAGCATTACCATTACGACATTGCTTTCATCACAAGGTTAATCGAAGAAACCAATGCTCGAAGTGTACTGGATGTCTGTTGTGGTTCCGGCATTGTCACGATTCCAGTCTCTGAGCAACTCAACGAAGCCATTGGCATTGATATTTCTGAAGGGATGCTCAAACACGCAAAGGACAAAGCCAAAAGTAGGAGTAACTTACGTTTTCTTCATCTCGACGCAACCCAGTTTTCGTTAGGTAAGAAGTTTGACCTAGCCATAATGACAGGGAATGCATTCCAAGCCTTTTTAAGTGACGACATGCTGGCAGGCGCACTGAGCTCAATATCAAGACACCTCGAAAAAGGTGGGCGATTTGTTTTCGATACGCGGTTACCAACGCCAGAAAATCTAGAATTGGATCATGAGATGGCGCTGTGGCAAACCTATGTTTCTCCAACTTATGGTGAAGTGAATTATTTCGGTATGAAGGCCGAGTATGACTTGCAAACGTCCATCATGTATTTGAACAAAGAGCGCCATTTTGAAAGTGGAACGATTGAGCATTCCAGCATTGATTTAAAATATCGTCCGCTGGAATACATAGAGGTTTTCCTTGAACAAGCGGGATTCAGAATTATAGAGAAGTACCAATCTTGGTCAGCGCAAGTATTTGAGGCGAATGCCAACTCGCTTGTCTGTGTGGCTGAGAAAATATAAACCAATGTTGAGGGATACAATGCAAGGGTTTCGAATTACTACATTGTTAGATGACATGGATTTAGGCGTTATCTACGAGTTCATTTCAAACAGTTATTGGGGAAAGGGCATTCCAAGAGAACGCCTTGAGAAGTCATTGCGCCATTCGTTCTGTTTCGCGGTTTTGGATGACAGAAATCAACTCGTCGCTTTTGCTCGGTTAATTACCGATCGCACCACGTTTGCGTATCTTGCCGATGTGTTTGTTGTGGAGGCACACCGTGGTAAAGGCATCAGTAAGTGGTTGATCTCAGAAATTGTTGCTCATCCAGAACTACAAGGCTTACGCCGTATGATGCTTGCAACCCGCGATGCTCATGGGTTGTACGAACAGTTTGGGTTCACTCCTATTGCTCCAGTAGAAAACTTCATGCAAATCTGGAAACCGAATGTTTATCAGAGCTAAACCATGATGAGAGTTGAATCTCAACAAGTGGCAATCAGACACCTCAAAACAACAGACGCTGCTCCTCTGTTTGAAAACTATTTAGGCGATGAGCAAGCATGCCGCTTCTTCAATCGCCAAGCCCACCAAAATGTTAATCAAACCCTTGAAGCTATCGAAAGATGGCGTGCTCAATATGATCAAAAGTCTCCCAATCTATTAGTCTTCACCATTGAAGAACTTACTTCTCAAACTCCTATAGGCTGTCTGGTGCTGATACCTGAGCAAGACAGCAGTGAAATCCATTTTGGTATTTCTGCTCGCTATCAGGGAAAAGGCTATGCAACCCAAGCCTGCAAACTTGGCGTTGTTTACTTGCAAAGCTTAGGTATAACGCGCATTCGCACTGCCCCGCATATTGGCAACCACGCAAGTATTCGTGTGTTGGAGAAATGTGGCTTTATCAGCCGAGGCATTTTAAAAGCGCATGCGGTTTTTCCTGCTTTAGGTCGTGAGGCGCAAGACTGTATGGATATGCGATTGGAGGATACAGAACTGCGCCATTTTGCACGTTGTTCAGAATGAAAAGGGGGGGGCGGTTGAAACGAGCGGTTACAGAGCTTGTTAGTCGCCATCGTAGACAGCGTCTTCGCTGAATGACTCCTCGAGATTTTTTTAGTCTTTGATTGTCAGAGGTGACTGACAAAACCATACCAACTGTGACAACCAAACCGCTATTAAAGCAGGATATTATTCCTTCAACTTTGTGTTTTAGGAGTAGTCATTAGACTACCCAATAATTGTTGGAATAAATAATGACGAAACGTTGGCTTGTCTCCGCTGTGAGCATTGCGCTGCTCGGCGGTGGTACGTATTTCTATCTCCAATCTGCCGCTCAACCAGAATTGCTGCCTACATTGATTGTGGAAAAAGGCACGATTGAAAAACAAGCGGTGGCTGTTGGTAAAATTGTCCCTGCACACTCCGTGTCTATCAAGTCACAAATCGACGGTATCGTCGGTGAAATTTACGCGAAAGTTGGTGAAAAGGTGAAGCAAGGCCAGCCGCTGATCAAAGTGCGTCCAAACCCAACCCCCCAAGCATTAACGGATGCATCGGCAGAACTCATGCGTAGTGAAGCCGATCTGGAATCCGCCAAACAAAAACTGTCCAACTTAGAAAGCTTGGTCAAGCAGGACATTATTCCAAGTAACTACGACGAATACGTAAGTGCGCGCTCGGCAGTCAAATCTGCGCAAGCGGACGTATTGCAAAAGCGCCAGAATCTCGAACTCATCCGCAGTGGTGAGGCGTCTATCGGTGATGCGCGTTTAACGTCGACGATCTACGCGCCAATTGATGGCACGGTACTCAACCAGAAAGTTGAGGTCGGAGAGCCGATCATCTCGACTCAATCAAGCCAAGCCGCGACTGAAATGATGTCATTGGCCGACATGAACAGTCTGATTTTTAAAGGTAGCGTCAGTGAGCATGATGCTGCGCAGTTGTCTCCGGGAATGCCCGTTATGTTGACGGTTGCGCCTTATCCTGATGTGGCGATTTCTGGTGTGCTAACCAAAGTAGCGATTCAATCTGAGAACCTTAACTCACCAGAAGGCAACGCTTCGGCTAAAAGTTTTGATAACGGTTTTGAGGTTGAAGTGGGAGAACTCAAGATCCCACAAGATGTGTTGCTTCGTTCTGGTTTTTCATCGACGGCTCAAATCATTCTGAAGACTTCTGAAAACGTGCTCACGCTACCGGAGCGCGCTCTGCAATTTGATGGTGACGCACCGAATGTTCTGATCCCCGATAGCTCAGAACAAGGGTTTCATAAACAACCTGTGAAACTCGGTCTGTCAGATGGCATCAATGTCGAAGTGCTTGACGGCGTGGAGCTTGATGAAGAGGTTATCGACAACAGTATGATGGGAGCGGCGCATGGTTAAGCTGCAACGATCAACAATCGCCTTTGCATTGTTGGCTGCCACGCTCAGTTTGCCGACCTACGCAATTTCTATTGAACAAGCTTGGCAACAAGCAAAGCAGAACGATCCAAATTACGAAAAAGCGAAAATCGGCGTCCAGCTTGGCGAGGTTGGCGTACAGAGCAGCCGCAGTGCGTTATTGCCGGGTTTAAGTGCCAGTGCGTCAGCGGATTGGAATGAGTCCTCAAGCCATTCGAACAGTTACGGCGCTACCTTAACTCAAACTATTTGGGATAGTAGTTTGTGGTCGGAACTGGATCAAGCGAATGCCAATTATCTCAAAGTACAGTTAGAGTTATCTCAAGCGCATAACGAGCTTGCGCAAAAGTTGCTCACCGCTTACCTAGATGTGGCAAGCGCACAGGGCGACCTCAAATTGGCGCAGTCCAAGCTGGAGGAGGGGAAAGAACTTCTCAACATCATTGAGAAACGCTATCGAGCAGGCAAAGTGAAGTCGGTTGATGTTGAAGAGATGCGAGCGAATCAAGTTTCTGAGCAAGCAAGTATCCTCAATGCAAAAGCCGATCTCGAAGTGAAAAAAGCAGAGCTTGCGGCGTTAATCAATCAAATGCCGGAGAGTGTCGACCAAATTCGAACGGATTCTTTGATTCAGCCACCGATGCTGGTGGACTCTCAGGAGCAATGGCTAAAGCTGGCGAAAGACAGTAGTCCAGAGCTGTTGGTGGCGGCGCAGATGGTGAAAGCGAGCGAGTTCGCGAAAGATTCAGCTAAAGGTGGATACTACCCAACCGTCAAAGGCAGTGTGGGCTACAGCGATGGTGATAGTCGTTCAAACGGCGAGTTTAACGCTGGGATTAGTTTGAGTTTGCCGATTGACCTCAATGGTGCAGTGCGAGCGAAAGTGGACGAAGCATCGTTGAACATTTTAAGCGCCAAGCAAGATATGCATAGAGTGGAAATTGATATTCAGAAACGAGTTATTCAGCAGTTTACGCAGGTCGATATCAACTGGAATCAAGTTTTGATAGCGAACGAGCTGGTTGAGTCGCGCGCCAGAGTGTTGCAAAGCAAAGAGAAACTTTACGACGCTGGCCTGCTTGAAGTGTCGGAAGTTATCAGCGCACACAACAGCTTGTTTGAGGCGAAAAACAGTCTGCAAACCAACTTGTACAGCTACTGGCGTAAGAGAATCGGCTTACTGCAAACCGCAGGGAAACTCGATGACGATACCATGGCGTTGATCTCTCGGGCTTTTCATTCATGAGCAGCCTATTGCAACAAACTTGGCAAACGTTGATGGCGCACCGCATGAAGAGCGTTCTAGCCATTATCGCGATTGCTTGGGGCGTGATCTCTGTGGTGGTGTTAATCGCACTTGGCGAAGGCTTTTATCGCCATCAGACTCAGTCGTTTTCATTTATGATCAACAATGTGCAAGTGGTGTTTCCGTCGAGTACCAGTAAACCGTGGCAAGGGTTACCTTCAAGGCGACAAATTGATATTCCACAAGAAAAAGTCGACATGATCAAACAGTCAGGCTTTGTGCAACAGGCGTCGAGCGTTTACGCCAAATGGGATGCGAATATCACCAATCTCAAAGGACAGAATTTATCGAGTACGGTCAGCGGTATTGATACGTCTTACTTTCCTTTAATGCAACGCAAGCTGCAATCCGGTTCGAGAAACCTGTCACCAAGTGATATGGACAACCACACTCGCGTGGCAGTGTTAGGCGATCAAATTGCGCAAATGGGCGGAATCCAAATCGGGGATAGGCTCAAAGTCAACGGCATTCCGTTTTTGGTGATTGGGATAACCGTCGGTGAGGACACTGGCATTTCATTCGGCGATAGCCGCACGGTTTTCATTCCTCAAACAACGTACCGCGATTTGTGGGATGCGAAACCTTGGATGGTATTGATGAAGCCGAGAGACGGGATGGATGCACCGTCGTTTCGACAAAATATCGTGAACTTTTTCGCCAAGCAGCTTCATTTTGACCCAAGTGATAAAGATGCGGTCGAATTACCCGATTTTAGTGAAGGTGCGGCGGTCATCAGTGGAATTTTGCGTGGCATTCAGATTTTTCTCGGAGCGAGTGGCGCGATGACCATGGCGGTCGGTGCGCTTGGTGTTGCCAACATCATGTTTTTATCTGTTACGGAGCGCACGCGTGAAATCGGTGTGCGTTTGGCGATCGGGGCGACTCAAAAATCCATACTCAGTCAGTTTATTCTTGAAGGGCTTATTTTGGTAGCTGTGGGCACGGCATTAGGTCTGATGTTTTCGTATGCCGTGGTGTCTGTCCTAAGCAGCATGGCATTACCGGAATGGATTGGTTTACCTGTGATCACGCCAGATTCTATTGCTTGGTCTTTACTTGTGACGCTTATCTTGGCATTGATGGCATCGTATTTCCCAGCAAGGCGAGCATCGCGTCTCACGCCAGTCATTGCTTTGAGTGCGAGGGCCTAGTCATGTTGTTACCGATGAGACAAATTTTCCAAGAAATGGCCGCAGAAAAGCTGAGATTGGGTTTGACCATTCTGGCTATAGCGTGGGCGACCCTCTGTATCGCTGCTATGTTGGCGGTAGGTGAGGGCATTCGTCAGGGGGTATTGAAAACCGCACAAAATGGTAACGGCAACTTGATTTATTTGACCGGAGGGATGGCCACCGTCGACCACGGTGCTTTTCACCAAGGTAAGTTTCTGACGTTAAAAATGGACGATTCAGAGATCGTTCGAGCATTACCCGATGTAAAAAGCGTTGCGCCAACTGCGAAGTGGAAAGAGCGCATCACCGTTGGTGACAGAAGCTCATGGCAAGAGCCGTTAGCAGTCACGAGCGAGTTTCAATCCATGACCAATTTGGTGCCGATGGCGGGGGGACGATGGTTAAATCCACTCGATCAAAAAGAGACGCGCAAAGTCGTTGTACTGGGTTATGAACTGGCAGCCGACTTATTCAACCCGAATGAGGACTTTAGTTGGTTTGCGACAGTCACATTGCAAGTCAACCCTGTGGGGCAAAAGGTAAAAATCGGCAATGAGCAGTTCACCGTTGTGGGCGTATTGGAGAAAAACAGCGCCCAAATAGAACTGGGGGATCTTATCAACTATTCCAGCTTTGTGCCGTTAGCGACGTGGAAGCGATTTCATGTCAACGGTGAAATTGGTGGCATCAATGTGCAACCACAAGCCGATGTAGACCGAGAAGCCTTAGCAAAGACGATCAGGCAAGTGATTGCCCGTAAGCACGGGGCAAGTGTCAGTGATGAACAGGTCGTCCAAGTCGATGATATGTTCCTTAAACAAAAGAGTATGCAGCAGTTTCTGATAGGTTTGCAGAGTTTTCTTGGCATTATCGGCTTCGTGACGTTAGCTGTTGCTGGCGTTGGCATCGCCAATGTGATGTATGCCACCGTAAAGCGAACTACGCGTGATATCGGTGTGCGCATGGCGGTCGGTGCAACCCCAACGGCCATTCGCATGCACTATTTAGTGCAGTCTTTATTGACAATGATGATGGGGGGCGCGCTTGGCTTAGGCGTGACGTACGCGCTGGTGTCTGCCATCAGTTCCATTCCTTTAGAGGGCAATGCCTTTTATGAACAACTGGGTAAACCTGTCCCTGAGTTGTCGTGGGTCGTTGTCGCGATTGTCATCCTCACCTTAGTGATAATTGGTGTGGCATCTGCATGGTTACCTGCAAACCGAGCCGCAAAAGTCAGCCCGTTGGAGGCGCTACAAAGTGAATAACAACAATAACTCTGGAGAGAACATGTCGAACCAGCCGCTTGTTGAGCTAACCAACATCTGCAAATACTACTCAAGCGGAGAGGCGGAAGTACGTGCGCTCGACGGCGTAGACTTAACCATCAATCAAGGTGAGTTTCTTTCGATTCTTGGCCCGTCTGGCTCGGGTAAATCAACGCTAATGAACATGCTCGGCTGTTTAGATAAGCCCACCGATGGCGAGTACCAACTTGGCGGCCAAAACGTAGCAAGTTTAAGTGCGAATGAGTTGGCTGGCATTCGTAACCAAAAGATCGGGTTTGTCTTCCAAAGCTTTAACTTATTGGAATACGCGACGGCGCTTGATAACGTGGCACTGCCGTTGGTTTACTCTGGCATCAAAGCCAAAGAACGTCGCCAGCGCGCAGCTAAATTGCTAGAGCAAGTCGGGCTAGGGGATCGTTTAGACCATAAACCAAACCAGCTTTCTGGTGGTCAAAAGCAGAGAGTTGCGATTGCAAGAGCCTTGGTCAACGATCCGCAAATCATCCTAGCTGACGAGCCAACCGGCGCGCTCGATTCAAAATCTGGTGCTGAGATCGAAGCTCTGTTCAACCAACTCCACGCCGAAGGCAGAACATTGATCATCGTGACGCACGATAACGCCCTCGCAGAACGCACCAAACGCATCATCACCATCAAAGATGGCAAGGTGATTTCGGATAGAGCGCCGGTAAGTAGGGAGAAATGAGCTTTTCTTAATTGAGAACTGAGTTTTAAGGGAAATAGCGATACAGAGGCTATCTCCCTTTACTTTTTATTCGCGATGTTCGTTTTGTCTCTCTTTTATCAAGTCATGCTTTTGTTCTTTAAGTAGAGTGATTGCGAGCTTAGTGTCCTCAATCAATTTACTGTTATCGTTGAGATCTTTGCTCTTCAAAGGCAAAACTAGATAATGAATGCTGCCATCTGCATTCTGTACTCCGGTAGCGATGATGACATCACCTTCAGACGCCGTACCAAAATACTCTGATACGACTTTGGTTTCGCTGACACCGTAGCTATCCAAATAGGATGACTCCGTATTGTCAAACAAGATAGGAACCCCTTGCCTAGCTAATGTTCGCAATTGTTTTTGCTTTTGCTCGTCGAATGGATAGTCGGTCGTACTGATGTAACTTACCTGTTCAGCTTCAATAAAATCGTACAGTTCATTGCTCAGTTCATTTAATGGGGCAGATATCCAAGGTGTAGTTGGAATGACGTCGGAAGTATCATCATTGCGACTTAGTGGTGTTGGAGCGGTAACAACCTTTTGAGCAGCATTGCTCTCAGGAGGCGTTACACTTATTGTCGCAGCGTCTTCTGTCTTGATTTGCTCATCAAGGCTTGCAACAGGTTCGGTCTGGGCATTCTTGTTATTTGAATTAATTAGAAATATGGCGAGTACTGCACCAAGTGCTAGCGCCGATCCAGTCAAGAGTTTTTTGTTACTTGTCATGTGTCATGTCTTACCGTTTATTTCATTAGTAAATATAGCGGCCACTTATTTATTCCGTGGCCGCAGGCTAATAAGTTAGTGGTAGAGATCGTCATTCCAAGAGATAGTTACGGCTCGGCTAGTCTCTGTCCATTGACTGCTATCGCGATTTTTCTTCCAGGTATTTTCTGGAGTGGTATACCAGCTACACCAGTCGCGACCAAAGTAGTAATTGGTTTTTCGCCAACCAGCAACCAGCTTGACCTCTGATGTATCTAGGCCATCTTGAATGTCATTTTTTCTATATACGACGCCGACTTGTGGTTTAAAGTCTGAACGCATAACGACAGGTAACTCATTGTAATCAATCAAATTACCCATGTCACAACTGGTCCAACGATACAATAACCAGTCTTTAGCTGGCGTATTATGGCGGATAGTCTTGTTTTCAATTAACCAATTAATGCTTTCGTTAGCTTGGTTAAAATCGGCAACCGTTTGAAACTCTGGCTGGTCGTACGTTACACGGTTGCTCCAGGAGATTCCCCCACTAATATTTGGAGAAGTAGAAGCACTGAATCCAAGGTTAAAATCTAGCGACTCACTGACAGATGCCGTTGCAATGGTGTTTTCTGGAGCATGGCTCATGTGGCGTAAAGGGGCGCCATTTAAATAGCTCAGTGCCAGCTTAAAAGCCGTTGGAACGGTGTAACGGTAATCTCCCCCAGTGGCAAAACCATAGATTTGTTCTTTGTTTGGAACATTAGTCATGTCGAAGCCAGAGCCGCCATTTAGGATCAACTTAGCTTCTTTAGCGCCATTTGGTAGTAAAGATTGGTTCCAGACATTTTCTAAAGAATAAATTAAGCGGATTTTTTTCGAGCGTGCATCACCATCATCAAGCTGAAGCAACGTCGAAGTGTAAGATTTTAATGTATCTTCAGCATGTGCTGGTGCTAAAGAACCAAGTAAAGCGAGTGCGATAATACTCGCGGAAAGATGCTGTTTTTCCATTATTGTTTCCTATTAGTCAGCCCATAAAGACTTTTGTTTTAAACTATCTTGATGGGCACTTTATAATTATGGACAGGTTATAAATTCAAGCTCAATAAATGAGCGGTGAAATAGTGCATCTTGTTTTTTATTAAAAAAAGAAAAAGGATAGATTCGTGGGATTAATGTCTCATAGTTTTTAAATTCACCTCTCAACTATAATAAATAAGAATTTGGTTATTAAGTTTTGCCTTTTTAAGTTATTGCTTAATTTTAATTTTCTAATGTTATATTGAGCTTTTTTATTGATAAAAGTGAATTTTATAAATGTTAGTCATGTTATTTTTAGGGTTTTTGTTATACCAAACTAAGTAAAGTATCGTTATGTGGTCATCTCGGGTTTATGGTTTTAATTCAAATTAAAACAGTGGCTTATGTTTTTTGTTGTTGTTTTTTAGAGCTTAATGTAATAGTTGAGTGATAAAGTCCGTCAATGAAGTTGCCATGTTCGTGTATGAAGTTATATGTGCTTTTACAGCAGGGAGTTAAACTTTACGTTTAAGATGGTAAAGATAGAAAAAGAAATAAATAAGATAATTAAATAATCATGTTTCCGAGAATATAAATGTAACGTACTTCTAATTAAACGAATGCTTGAATAAACGATGGAGTGTGAAAAGTACTATTTAAGTTACGCTGTCCTATATTCCAGTTGGCGTCTTGTTTATACAATGCGTTTTCTCGGCTTAAAACTGGTTTACGTACTGCTAATCCCTTATCAGTTTCTTAATTACACATATTGGCAATATGCTCGCCAAGTTACGTGTATTGGTGTCAATGAAAAACAGTATCTACGATAGCTCTCTCAGGGTTGGAACTGCCACTATGAATTTCCTTCATGTTCAATGTGAAACAATACCAATATTACTCAACTCGTGAAGCAAGTATAAAAAACGGACTGCTCTGGTGTTAGGCACTGCGACCACCGTTTTTAGTACGAACTGTTCGTCGTGAACGCTGCGCAACCTAACGATTGGGAAAACCAAAAAACAAAAAATGTCCCCATGCACAGAGTTAGGAAAAGTCTGCTTTATCTAAGGAAATAGGATACCAACTCACGATGAATAACGATTTCACATTTGCTATCAAAAGCATTCGCTTTGATGAGAATTACCAACCATCAGACAACACGCGAATCACTACCAACTTTGCTAATCTGGCTCGCGGAAACTACCGCCGAGAGAATCTGCGCAATGCGCTCCGAATGATCGATAATCGTTTTAATGCGTTGGCATATTGGGATAACGCGCAAGGTGACCGCTACTCCGTTGAACTTGAAATCATCTCCGTTGATATGGATATCCAAGGTAGTGGAGAAGCCTTCCCATCGATTGAAGTGCTCAAAACTAACATTGTTGACCACAACACTAACGAGCGTATCGAAGGCATTGTGGGCAACAACTTCTCTTCATACGTGCGTGATTACGACTTTAGCGTTTTGCTGTTGGACCACAACAAAAACCAGCCACAGTTCAGCATCCCAGCGAACTTCGGTGATTTGCATGGCAAACTGTTCAAAGCTTTCGTTAATTCTGAGTCTTATAAACAGCATTTCAAAAAGTTGCCAGTGATTTGCCTGAGCGTATCGGACAACAAAGTATACCGACGTACTGAAAACCAACATCCTGTTTTGGGCTTTGAATATCAGCCGAACGAATCTTCGTTGACGGAGCAGTACTTCAAGAAGATGGGCTTACAGGTGCGCTACTTTATGCCGCCAAACAGCGTTGCACCGTTGGCATTCTACTTCTTCGGTGACTTGTTGAACGACTATTCAAACCTAGAGCTTATCAGCACGATAAGCACGATGGAGACATTCCAGAAGATTTACCGACCTGAGATTTACAATGCCAACGCGGTTGCCGGTAATTGCTACCAGCCAAACCTAAAAAACCTAGACCACTCGCTAACTCAAATCGTTTACGACCGAGAAGAGCGCAGCCAACTGGCGATTGAACAAGGGAAATTTGCCGAGGAGCATTTCATCAAACCTTATCAATCTGTGCTTGAACAATGGTCTGCAAGCTACGCGTAATCGATAACGAGAATCTAGAAAGGAATGACGATGAAAACACTATTACCGACTTCAACGGCTGGCAGCTTACCGAAACCTTCTTGGCTGGCAGAACCAGAAAAACTTTGGTCACCGTGGAAACTGCAAGGTGAAGAACTGATTGATGGCAAACGCGATGCGCTACGTGTCGCTTTGCAAGAACAAGAGCTGGCAGGCGTTGATATCGTCAGTGATGGCGAGCAAACTCGGCAACATTTTGTGACGACCTTTATTGAGCATTTAAGTGGCGTAGATTTTGAAAACCGTAAAACGGTGACTATTCGCAACCGTTATGAAGCAAGTGTTCCTACGGTGGTTGGCCCAGTAAGCCGCACAAAGCCCGTGTTTGTTGAAGATGCCAAGTTCTTGCGTCAGCAAACTAAGCAACCTATCAAGTGGGCGCTGCCAGGCCCTATGACGATGATCGATACGCTTTATGATGATCATTACGGTAGCCGTGAAAAGCTGGCTTGGGAATTTGCAAAAATCCTCAACCAAGAAGCGAAAGAGCTTGAAGCGGCAGGTGTCGACATTATTCAATTCGATGAACCTGCGTTCAATGTGTTCTTCGATGATGTGAACGAGTGGGGCATTGCATGTTTAGAGCGTGCGATTGAAGGGCTGAAATGTGAAACTGCAGTGCACATCTGCTATGGCTACGGCATCAAAGCGAACACGGATTGGAAGCAAACGCTAGGCACTGAATGGCGACAATACGAAGAAGTATTCCCGAAGCTGCAGAAGTCTAATATTGATATTATCTCGCTTGAGTGTCATAACTCACGAGTGCCTATTGAGTTACTTGAGTTGATTCGCGGTAAGAAGGTGATGGTTGGTGCGATTGACGTCGCTACTAACGAAATTGAAACGCCACAAGAAGTAGCGAACACATTGCGAGAGGCGTTGAAGTTCGTTGATGCCGACAAGCTTTACCCATGTACCAACTGCGGTATGGCCCCTTTGTCTCGTGAAGTATCGACCGCTAAGCTCAATGCGTTAAGTGCGGGTGCGGAGATCATTCGTAAAGAGTTGGTGGGTTGATATTAATACTTAGGCTCCGCACCATGAACTAAAATTAGGGTCATTCTAGCGAGTTTAAATGAGAATAGGAATCGGATTACAGCTCGCTAGGAAATAGCGATAACTTTCGCACTTCAAAGTACGTGGTTAGTAGAACCTGAATCACGCTCGTCCCTCGCTGTTCAGGATGACGGATGTTGGAAGATATATTGCTCGCCACAACCCTAGTTATTAGAGCAGTTTCAAGATAGCGTCATTCCAGCGAGTCTAGACGAGACTAGGAATCGGATTACAGCTCGCTAGGAAATAGCGATAACTTTCGCACTTCAAAGCTCTCGGTGGGTAGAACCTGAATCACGCTCGTCCCTCGCTGTTCAGGATGACGGATGTTGGAAGATACATTGCTCGCCACAACCCTAGGTATTGGGGCAGCTCCAAGATAGGATCATTCCAGCGAGTTTAAACGAGGCTAGGAGTCTGATTACAGCTCGCTAGGAAATGGCGATAACTTTCGCACTTCAAAGCACTCGGTGGGTAGATCCTGAATCACCTCGTCCCTCGCTGTTCAGGATGACGGATGTTGGAAGAAACATTGCTCGCCACAACCCCAGGTATTGGAGCAGTTCCAAGATAGGGTCATTCCAGCGAGTCTAGACGAGACTAGGAATCTACTAACAACTCACTGGAAAATGGCGATAACGTTAGAACTTCACAGCACTCGGTGAGTCGATCCTGAACCACGCTCGTTCCTCGCTGTTCAGGATGACGGATGTTGGAAGATATATTGCTCGCCACAACCCTAGGTATTAGAGCAGTTTCAAGATAGCGTCATTCCAGCGAGTCTAGACGAGACTAGGAATCGGGTTACAGCACGCTAGGAAATAGCGATAACTTTCGCACTTCAAAGTACGTGGTTAGTAGAACCTGAATCACGCTCGTTCCTCGATGTTCAGGATGACGGATGTTGGAAGATACATTGCTCGCCACAACCCTAGGTATTGGAGCAGCTCCAAGAGAGGGTCATTCTAGCGAGTTTAAACGAGACTAGGAATCGGGTTACAGCTCGTTAGGAAATGGCGATAACCTTAGAACTTCACAGCACTCGGTGAGTCGATCCTGAAGCACGCTCGTTCCTCGATGTTCAGGGTGACCGTTTTAAATAAAAATGCCGCTCACAGTAAAGTGAGCGGCATACATTTCCCGTTTCCAGCCTCGGCCAGATTTAATTCAACTCCACGTTCTTAATCTCAGGATGCTTTAGCAACATCACACGAATCCAGTGATGCACCACCCACATCACCATCGCGGTGAGCAGAACCGCAACGAAAATCGAGCTGAAACGGTACAAGATCGAAAAGAACGCGTCTTTTTGTTCTGGCACCAACGAGGTCGTCAGCGGAACCGATAGAGCAGACATGGCAGAAAACGCGATAGCCGCTTTAATTTGCCCCTTGGTGAGCCACAAGCAGAATGGCCCCATTGCAATGGTAAAGGCGAGCCAAAAGAGTAGCCCATGCCCATACCAACTGCCCAATATCAGCTGAACAGCCATCCCTGCGATGCAGCCTAGTGCGGTGCCGATGATGCGAATTTTTGCCATGGCGAGCGAGCCCGCTAAAGTCATTGGGGTTAGGATGATCAAAATGGAAGCTTGTGCGGATAGCGAGTCATATAAGTCTGCTACTTGGAATACGATAAATGCCGCCATCGCCACTACCCAACCCATGGCAACTTGGCTGATGTAGTCAATATCGCTTTTCACGGGGGTCGATATCTCAATGTGTTCGGCGGAGGATTTTGGCTCCGGGAACAACCAATACGCGAATGCGCAAACAAAAATATTGCTGAACGCCATCACCCACATGTTGACGTTGAACTCTTCAATATCCATGAAGTTATAGCTGGCAAAATTCAACACAATTGAACCCACCAACAGCCCCATGTAACCAAACAAATAGGTTTTCTGGTTCATCATTGCAATGCACTTGAACAGCATCATGATTCCGACGGCAACGGTCATTAATGTTGGATGAAACTGCAAGTATTCCAGCAAAAATGTGGCTTGTATGGTTGTCCACACCGCAGAGAAAAACACGATCAATAAAGCCGAAATATTAAAGTTGTCCATTCTGCCCAATATAAACAGCGGCATCATGATGGCAAAAAATCCGTAAGACCAACCGAAGATCATGCTTAGCGCGAGCCCTAAAGAGCAGCCGAACCAAATTCGTAAGGTTTTCATTGTCGCCGCCTAGTAAATGAAGTGGAACCAGCTTGCGAGGTGAATCTGTGCTTGCGCCATCAACTGCCAGAAAATGCTGTTGTCTGGGTACAAAACAATGGTAGCGCGAGAGCCGACAAACAGTGCTGGTGGTAACTCTTCGCTGCTGGTTAGGTTCACTCGTGTACGCTGCGCATCACGTACCCAGCGGTTGTTCACTTCCACTTTGGTCAGTGCGCCATTAGGCGTTTGTTGTGCGGCTGCTACACCGTAATCGCGGCTAGCTAAATCAAAGTCGTACACCGAACCTGGGTTGGCATCAAATGTGACCAAGGCGTGGAAAGTCTTGTCTACGTTCGCGACGGACTTTTCACGAAAATCAGCGGCTACCCAGAGTGATCCTGTTGGTACAAACGTCAGCAATGGCATGTTGGTGTTTGCCATCGTGCCAACTTCTAGTTGCAGGTTGGTCACGACACCATCACTGGGAGCGAGTACCGCGGTATTTGCCAAATCAAGTTGCGCCTTTTCGATGCCGTTTTTGGCAATTCGAACGGCGGTGCTTTGACCTTTTTGATCGCCTAATTGCGCCTCAATGACTTTTAAGTTTTGTCGTTCCGCTTTAAGCGCTGCACGTGATACCTGATTTTGGGCAAAGGCATTATCGAGTGTCGATTGAGAGATGACTTTCTGCTTCGATAGTGTCAGTAAGCGGTTGTACTCGCGGTGTGCATTATCAAATGTCGCTTGTGCGCGGGCAATATTGGCAAGAGCGGCTTCGCGTTGAGAATACAGCGTTGCTTCTTTTTCATAAGCGGATTGCAGAGACAGCTCCGCCTGTTCAAGTGCTATCTTGTATTTACGATCATCAATCGTAAACAACACATCGCCTTTTTGAACGGACTGGTTATTCTCGATGAGAACGTCGGTCACTTTACCAGATACCTCGGGCGCGACTTGGACAACGTATCCTTGTACTCGTCCTTCGGTCGTTAAGGGGGCGTGGCGGTCAGCAATGATAATGTACAAAAATAGTACGATGAACAGGACAATCAAAGTTCGCATCCAGTGTTTAAATTTTTGGTCAGCCGTCATTACAAGTTCCGTTAAACATATTGGATAGCGGATTATAGAGAAGTCACTCACAATTCAGTAGAATGATAATACGAACATGAATGACCTAAAAATAGGACAATGAACGTTAGTTTTGATGATATTTACCTATTCACTCAGACGGTGGTTCACGGCGGTATAAGTGCAGCGGCAGAGGCGAATCAACTACAACGCTCAAAAGTGAGTCGTCGCCTGCAAGAATTAGAGAAATCGCTCGGGGTACAGCTTTTGATCCGCACAACACGCAGCATTGAGTTGACGGAGCACGGGAAACGCTTGTTTGAGTTGGTGGGGCAGCCTATTGACCATATTCAGCAAGGTTTAAATGCCATGCACGAATATCAACAAGATCTGACGGGCAAGGTGCGTTTAGCCATTCCTTCCGCATTGATGAGCTCTGCCGCGTTTAACGCGATCATCACCGAGTACACAACGCGGTATCCGGAGATTTCGGTCGAGATTGAAAACCATCAAGAGAGTGTCGATCTTAAGCGTCAATCGTTTGATTTACAGCTTCTTCCGAGCGTGGTCAAAGTCACCGATGACAGCTATGTGCAGTTCAGTCTTTTGCCTTATCGTAGTCACTTTGTTGCGTCAAAAGCCTATCTAGAATCGCATCCGCCAGTAAAAACGGTGGAAGATCTTAAGCAGCATCGCCTTTTAACTAATCGTTACAATGCCGATTTGCTCGATTCAGATCTGCATGTGGCGTTGCGCTCGGACGACCTCAACTTGCTGCGCTCGATGGCGATAGCAGGAAACGGCATCGCGTTTATTCCTCAAATTCATTCCAAGCCTGCACTGAGAGACGGTTTGTTGGTCGAGGTGCTGCCTCAATTCGCGCATCCGAAGCAGCATCTTACTCTGATTTATCCCTCGGCCTTATTTCTGCCCAATAAAGTCAAAGCCTTGATTGAACTAATTCGAGAGAAATTTAAATAGTCAGTTCAAACCACCCTTACCTAAGGGCAAATGTGTGAGCGAAGGTCATCTTTCTAGGTTTTATTGCTCTAACATGAAAGGGTTCTGATACATTAACTGTTGCTCAACTTGTTGAGTATGGTTTGTGGTCGCACAAGATAGGAGATGGAAATGTTATCGAAAGGAAACACGGGCCTGATTGTGGTGGATGTTCAGGGCAAACTCGCTACATTAATGCATGAAAGCGACGCACTGATTGAAAATATCACGAAACTGGTAAAGGGTGCCAAAGCACTAGATTTGCCTATTCTGTGGATAGAACAGAATCCAGAAAGGTTGGGCCCAACCGCGGAGCCGATTCGTGAAGTGCTTGAAAGCACGCATTTACCTATTACCAAGTACACGTTTGATGGTTGCAAAGAGGCGACATTTAAGGTCGCGGTGGAGAACGCGAAAGTTGATACCTGGTTGGTTTGCGGTATTGAATCCCACATTTGCGTCTATCAAACCGCGGTTTCTCTGCGCCAGTCCGGTTATCGCGTTGAATTAGTCACGGATTGTGTATCTTCCCGAACCGCTGCCAATAAAGCGCTCGCTCTTGCGAAGTTAACCGCTAACGGTGTGGTGCTCACTGGGCTAGAAATGTGTTTGTATGAAATGGTCGAAGATTGCCGAGCACCTGAATTCAAAGAAATTCTGGCGCTCATCAAATAGTGTAATCACTGGAATCAACAACAACTTTATCTGAACACGCTATTCAAATTCTCGTTGATATCTTGGCAACATCGACTCGTTGCCAAGTAACCCGCCTTGGTGAATGTAAATCACCGTTTTATCTGTGTTCTCTTCCAACCAAGGGGTGAGGCATTGCCACATATACGGGTCGTATAACAGGTCAAATTCGAGGTCGGTTTGCTCAAAGAGTGCTTTCCATGTGATGTAATCTTCTTCGTACAAGCGACCAAAATGGTGTTTGTTGCGGATGGTTAAAATGGTTGGGTGGCTGTTTTCACAGAGCTGGTTGAACTGCTCAGTTAAGTAATCTGCATCGCCTACGCAAGGGCAAGTTAGCACTTCTATGCCGTGTGGGCTTAAATGTTTATGAAGATATAAAGCGGTCGTGCCAGTGCCTGATGGCAGGGCGACGGTAAACTGTTCTTTACCTCTCAATCGCGTCCAATCAAGAATTTCTCGTGCTAACTGTTTGATGCCAGCTTCAGCGAGGTGGGAACGTCCACCCTCTGGAATAAGCAATGTCGACTCATCTAATCTTCGTACCTGGTGGATGTATTCACTAGGGTGGAGTTCGCTACCGATGTCTTGCATGGCGGTGATTTTCATACCCAAATCGAGAGCGCCGCGATAGTTTCCGATGGGGGAGCTTTTTAGCCAAGATGGAATGTGATGAACATAAAACTCAAATGCCCAACCTTTAATCTGGGCGAGAGCCGCTAGCGAATACATCGCGTTGGATTGAGCAGAGCCGTAACTGATGAGGGTTTTGATGTCGCTGTTTTGCGTTTCCATCAACGCCATAAACTTACGTGCTTTGTTCCCAGAAAAGTGAGAATGCAGCATGTCATCACGCTTAAGAAAAAACGTATGACCGTTGAAGTTGTGTTGAGTTATCGGGCTTTCAGAGAGTTTCATGTGACTGCTGACGTGTCCAACCACGCGACCTTGCCGTTAAAAAGGGCGCGTAGTGTAACGCCATTAAACCCAGATAAAAAGTCTGTGTTTCAGTACAACCATTTCGGTTATTCCTGATGCTCTGACGCAAGATCAATCACCGCCTCACAGCCACCTTCTGGATGTGTACCAATCTTAAACTGCCAGCCATAGCGTTGGCACAAATCGTCCACAATCATCAAACCTAATCCGTGCCCATCAGAATGCGGAATGGTTGAAAAGCCTTCACCTTCATCGCGCACCGAGATGGTGTTCTCATCCATATTGATATGAATTGATCCCGATGGTGTCGCGGCGATGCCGTTGCGAATCAGGTTGCCAAGAATAATGGTTAGCACTGCATTGGTCGCGCGCGTTCTTGGGTTGCCGTCTATCTGTACATCAAAGCTAAGTGCTTTCTCATCGGCCTGAGCTTGGCTTTGGAAGATGATTTGGTTGAGTTCTTCTTCGGTGATGTTGCGTACTGGTGAGTCATCTGCATTACGCTCGTAACGCACTAAGCCGAGTAGGGCATCCACCATGGTCGACATCTGCTGCGTTGCATCCTGAATTCGGTTCACTTGGCGGGTCTGGAAATCCGTATTCGCACTTCTCGCCAGTAAGCTGCTTGAGCCTTTCATTACGGTTAACGGTGTACGCAGTTCATGGCTTGCGTATCGTGCAAAGGCTTGCTCACGCTTGATGACTTGGTTGATTTTGTGGCGGTACTCATTCAATTCATCCGCAAGGGTTTGGAACTCTTTGGCCGAGCCCTCGGGCACACTAAAAGTCTGTGTGGCATCGCCTTGGTGGTGATCGAGTTGAGTTTTAAGCGCATTGACGGGTTCAATTAAGCGCTGTGACAAACGCAGCAACAGGCTACCAAACAGGAACACCAGCACGGCGACAATCGATAACACCATAGCGACGACGAGAATGAATTCCTCTGAGGTGATCTCGATTTCATCAATCAAGGAAACCAGAATCACGGGATGTTCAACGCCTTTGTAGGTGTAAGTACTCATGTAAACCATGCGCGAGTATTCACCGTCTTCTACTTCATCAAGAAAGTGCTTTTGACCTATTAGGTATTTTTGGTAGCGCTCGGCAACCAATGAGATGTCGTTGTATGCGGTAGTGAGCAGGTCAAGCTGAATACTGCCTTGCTCTGGATGAGACTGGAAATGTTCAATCGCTTCTTTTTTGTCGACCATAATACGACGCTCGCCCACGCGGTCTTCAGACCAAAGCAGGGAGCCAGTAATCAACAAAAAGCAGAAGATGCCAATCACGACCGACACAAAAGAGAAAAACAGAGCGAGTCGCCCTGTCATACTTTGTGTGCTTTGCGTGCTAGCAAGTAAGCGATTGATCATGCACTTGTCTCCAAGCGGAAGCCAACTTTCGGTACGGTGATCAGCACATGTTGTTCAAATGGCTTATCAAGTTGGTTACGCAGTTGGTAAATGTGGCTTCGCAGAACGTCGTTGTTCGGCTCGTTCTCTTGCCACAGTTGGAAGGCGATTTCTTCACGTGTCACCACGTCTGGCGCGCTTTTCACAAGCATTTCCAGAATGGTGTAAGTGGTAGGGTTTAGCGCCAACAGTTTATTTTGGCGGTAAGCTTTACGCGTTTTTTGGTCGATAGAGACTTCGCCATATTCCAACTTACTCGATGCGACAGTGCCACGGTAACGTCGGATCAGCGCCATCATACGCGCTTCTAGAATATCCAAGTCGAAAGGTTTGGTCAGATAGTCATCGGCGCCGTGTTGGAAGCCTTTGAGCATATCGTCACGGCTATCGAGCGCCGTCAGCATAAGTACCGGTGTGTTGTTGCCCTCGTCGCGAAGTTTATTACACATGGTCAGGCCATCCATGCGTGGCAGCATGAGGTCGAGCAAGATGATGTCGAAGGTGTTTTCCATCGCCAGTTTCAGGCCGAGCTCGCCGTTGTCTGCATAATCGAGTTCCATACCTGCACACTCAAAATAATCGAACAGCATGCCTGCGATTTCTCGATTATCTTCGACTAAAAGTACGCGTTTCATGTATTTCTCTCCAAGTGGGCAGGTGTTCGAAAATAACATTTCGTATTAACCGAACATTATTCACTAAGGACGTGAAAAAGATGTCAATAACATCTCTTTCACATTGATGTTTGTAGACTGGATTCATTCATCGGATTTAGTGGAAGAGTAGCATGTCAACCTTCAACATTCACGCTGTAACCTTTTCAAAGGTGAGCCAACACACTGAGCCTAAAACAGTTTTGTCTGTTGTGGTGCCATTCTTTAACGAGCAAGAAGTCTTGCCTGAATTTCATCGTCGTTTAGCCGCCGTTTTGGATGAAATGCCAGAACGCTGTGAAATCGTCTATGTCGACGACGGTAGCAAAGACGACAGCCTAATGATCGCGCAAAACTTTTCTCAATCTTCTAGCGACGTTCGTTGTATTGCATTAAGCCGTAACTTCGGCAAAGAGTCCGCCATGAGTGCGGGTCTGGAACACTGCCAAGGTGAAGCGGTGATCGTGATTGATGCCGACTTGCAAGACCCGCCGGAGTTGATCCCACAAATGGTATCAAAATGGCGTGAAGGGTATGACGTGGTGAATATGCAGCGCAGCGAACGCCACGGTGAAACTTGGTTCAAACGCTTCTCGGCCGCTTGCTTTTACAAAGTGCTTAATAGCATGGCGAAATTGGATGTGCCGGAGAATGTGGGCGATTTCCGTCTACTGAGCGCAAAAGTGGTTAAACACATCAATGCGCTACCAGAGCGTAACCGATACATGAAAGGCATCTTTTCTTGGCCGGGTTTCAAGCAAGTGACGGTTCAGTTTGAGCGTGACGCTCGTTTCTGTGGTGAGACCAAATGGAACTACCTCAAGTTGATTGGCCTTGCAATGGACGGCATTACCTCGTTTTCCATTCGTCCTTTGCGCTTAGCGACACTTGCCGGTGCATTGGTGGCGTTCAGTGCCTTTATCTATGGCGCATTCATAGTGATGAAAACTGTTGTGTTTGGTGAGCCTGTCACTGGCTACCCATCCATGATGGTCGTCCAACTTGCATTGGGCGGTGTGCAACTGCTGTCGATTGGCCTTTTGGGCGAATACATTGGCCGCATTTTTATCGAGACCAAGCAACGTCCTCTTTATCTTGTTCAGTCTGTTTACGAGCAGCCTGCAAAACATCAATCCATCCAAACCATGAAGTTTAAACTGGGAGAAACCGCGTAATCATGAGTATTAATAAAACCCATCTGTGGTTGTTGTTGGCGTTTGCTCTTTTACTCCGTCTTATTTCACTTGCCGCTTACCCTTTGATGGACACCACCGAAGCCCGCTACGGCGAAATGGCGCGCTTAATGGTGGAAACAGGCAATTGGCTTACCCCACAGTTTGATTATGGCGTGCCTTTTTGGGGGAAGCCACCCCTGTTCACGTGGATGAGTGCTTACGGCATTGAGCTGTTTGGATTGAATGAATTCGCAGTGCGCGCGCCTCATTGGTTGGCGGGTGTCGCGACTATTATTTTTGTTGCAGCCATGGCGCATCGCGCTGGCTTTAACGCAGTCATCGCAGCGTTGGTATTGGCGACGTGTGGCATCTTTTCAATTGCGGCGGGTGCAGTGATGACAGACATGGCACTGACATTGGCAATGACCATGGCGATGGTCGGCTTTTACTACTGCTGGCTTGGCAAAGACAAACACAGCCGATTGTGGGGTTATCTCGGTTTCTTTGGCTTGGCTTGCGGGCTGTTAGCAAAAGGTCCGGTGGCGATCGTGATCATGGGCATCGCAGTATTTCCTTGGCTCGTGATTCAGCATGGTTTCTTTGGTGCCTTCAAAGCCTTGTGGCAGCGTTTTCCAATTGTGTCGGGGTTGGCGCTCATGCTGGCGATTGCTCTACCTTGGTACATCATGGCTGAAATGGCGACGCCTGGATTTATTGATTACTTCATTGTTGGCGAGCACTTTAAGCGTTTTGTTGTCAGCGGTTGGGAAGGGGATCTGTATGGTTCTGCTCATGATCAACCACGTGGGATGATCTGGGTATTCTGGCTACAGTCGGCTGCGCCTTGGTCAATTGTATTGCCTATCTTGGCGTGGAAACGTCGTAAGGTACTCAAAGCCATTGAAACCGATCATCAAGGTTTGTTTAGCTTCCTGATGTGTTGGCTGATTTCTCCAATGATCTTGTTCACCATGGCTGGGAATATTTTGCCTGCTTACGTGCTACCGGGTGTGCCTGCGTTGGGTATCTTGATTGCAATGCTGGTGGATAAACACGATTTCAAATGGTTGACCGGAACGGCAGCGGTGTTGCCAGCCCTGCTTATGATTGCGATGTTGGTTTTGAATATGGGCAAAGCAGATAGCCGCAGCGACCGCATAATCTTCGCGCAAATTAATGACAACGCTCCGGTCTTTTATATTGGTAAGCGCCCGTTCTCAGGCCAGTTCTATAGTCATGGTCAGGCGAAAAAGCTTGAAGATAAGAATGACTTAAACAATCTGAAGAAATTCCACCTGATTGGTAAATCGCAGCAAGTGGATAGCATGATTCATGAAAATGCGTTGAGTTGTACCAACGAGTTCACAGCAAAATCGAAACGCTCACTCTACACCTGTGTGGTTGGATAGCGGAATGCGCAAATTACCAAAGTTTGCTTCGTCAGAAAGGTTTGCTTCGTTAACAAGGTTTGCTCTGGTAGGTGGTGTCGGCTTTATGGTCGACACCCTTATCTTTTCTGTGTTGTTCCATTGGTTTGGTCTGGATCTGATGTTGGCTCGTGGGATAGCATTTTTATTTGCGGCAACCACGACTTGGCTTGGTAATCGTTGGCTGACTTTCTCTCAAGCAGAAAAAACCAACCCTTTCGCTCAATGGAAAAAGTCTATGATGAGTGCCTGTATCAGTGCTTTGCCGAATTTTATTGTGTTTAAAGGCGTAACGCTCGCGCTAGGAACGCAAGGAATGATGGTCTATTTGGCTTTGAGCTTAGGCATATTGGCAGGCATGATGAGTAATTATTTGCTCAGTGCAAAATGGGTGTTTAGTAGAGGATAGAAAGGTTCGGGCTTACTCTCCTATCCTCGAGTTAAAAATTCGTTATTTGAACCAATTTTTCTTTTTGTACATCAGAGTAAACCTAAAGCTTTTCATGGGGGATGTAAAAAGGTAAATAAGCCAAGGTTTATACCTTGGCTGCCGTTAGTTCAGATTTTGATTGTTCGATTTCAGATTCCGTTTGCCACTTGCCGTTGTAAAGGTATTCACGCTCAGGAAGTGGGGCATTTGACGCCCTTAAATCAAATACCTCTTCGGTTTGATATTCTCTACTACAAACTGGAATACTAAAGAGCCTTGATTCTGGCTTTGCTTCAAACAGCTTTTTATGATCATCGACCTCTTTACAATCCAGTTTGTAGACCTCTGACAGTTGCGTGACCATGGATTCTAAATCCGCTTCAGTTTTAAAGAAAACATAACAATCTGATCTATCTTGTGAGCGAAAGATAGTCTTATGAGCAGTATCTCGATATCTGCATATGTCATGCTTAAAATAGAACTGGATCACTTTCCTTTTTTTATTGTAGTCCGCAAACAGCCAATCCTCACGCTCTCCGATTCTCACTTCTGTTGGTTCATCTGGTTGGCGTTTAAGCATTTTAAAGGAGACTAATATAAAAGCACCTGCACCTGCTAACGCCATCGGGCCAACCATCGCTACCATCACCACACATACCACTGCACCTATCCAGCCAACGGCTTGCATGGCGGTATTCACCCACTTAGGCATGTTGCGACGTTTCTTCATCACAAAGCCTTTGTCAGAAAAAATATAGTCATAGCGATAGTCGAGGCCAATCGTAAGGTAAAAGGCTCCAGACACCATCACCGATAAAATAAAAGAAAAAATAGTTACGTCAACCGTGTCACTCGTATGTATAAACAAAGTTAATAGGAATGGGGCGATCACAAATGGAAACGCAAAAAGTTTAAAGTAATAGCGAAATGGTTCCTCTACATCATACTTATGCCATGTTCTGACGTTATCGCCTGCGAGTATTTCTTGCTCTTGTGCCTCTTGATAAACTGCCAACTCTTCTGGGGTGACGTAAAATGGTGAATATGCCAAGGGTTACTCCTTAAAACCTAATGTGCCAACAACGGTGGTGAGTGATTTTTTAATGATATTTTGTTTGGTATTGTCTGAAATCACGCGATAAGTTGCACTCTGTTTTACGCTATTTTGGAACCAATACTCACGCTTTGATGGAGCATCATCTTCCGTATCGTACACCACTTGCATTGCAAGGTAATGGTCTACTTCTGTGATTGGCAATGCTACCTTGTACACCACCAATTCGGCACTAGCTAGGTCTTGAGTTTTAAGAGTGACTAAATCTGCGTTTTGATGCCACGAGCCGGACGTCAAATCATCTTCTGTTGCCTTGCTGTTAGTACTCACCATAATACCATTCGTTGCAGCGCGCCGTGGCAGCTGAATATGCACTTCCAAGCCAACTAACTCACGATGTGTATAGCCTGGATAAGCCTGTATATTTTCAATAGGTTGATGGTATACCGTAGGCTGTTGAATAATAGATTGTAAGTCAAACAGCGCTTGCTGCACTAATGCTGAATTATGCTTCTCTCTTTCGGGCAAGCTCGAAGATTGGCTCCACTGAGTGCGAGCAGGGTGATAACCCCAAGGCAGTTTATCTAACCATTTTTGGAAATCATCTTGTTTCAGTTTATTCAACTTATAATTGATGGCTAAGTATGTAACTGTAAGAATAACTAAAGCTGCCGTTACCGGGCCACCAAAAAGCAAGTTAGTCGAAAAAGTACCAGTAGAGGCTCCTAAGAACTGAAACGCACCAATCGCACCAGTTAAACCAAGTGTTACGGTATTCGCTAAATATAATTTGCTTTCGAGGCCATAAACGTTATCGATACTCTGCCAAGAACGGTAAGCCTCAATACCTGAAGCCAGCGCTCCTAAAGCCCCTGTAATCGCAAGCCATTTATTAAATACTTTTAAGTCATCAAGAATCAGGTTTTCAAAGCCTTTTGTATTTCGATCTACTAACTTTTTTAGAGTTTTTAGCGAGTGCTCTCTGAGTTCGTCACTTCCCTTAACCTTATCCCAATACTTACCCGTACGAATACCCGTCCAAGCGTTTGCTGTATAAAAAAGCTTTTGCTGAATATCTAAAAATTCATCTGAGGACATTAACCCAGTGTCTTGGATACTGCTCATGGCATCACCAAGCGCGATGCAGTTAAATACTAATGCCATAAAGCCTAGACCACCGGCATTCTCGAACAGTTTATTCAAATCATTGAGCTTATTCATCACGATCCGCGTTCTAAGCTCGATGGTTCTTTGAGGTAGATCATCAGGTAACTCAATGTACTGCGGGTACTCCAATGTAGCTACAGCGAGAGCCTTCTTAATAGTCTTTCTATTTTCTAAAGCTGTTGTGTATTTAGAGTCAGCTTTGCGGTTATTTTTCTGGAAGTCAGCAATGATTGCATCGTTTTTTTCGAGCTTAATCAGATAATCATTTACGCGTGTTTTCCATTTTTTAAAATCGTGAGCGTAACCTTCTTTTATTGTTACGGGCATATTGTGTGCCATATGTTCTGCAATAACGGCAAATAAATAATAGCTATGACGGTTCAGAGGTTTAGCGAAAACAGGCATCAGCGAAATTGATACTTGTGAGGTCATGCTAACACCAAACTCTACAACGCCTTTTGCAAGCGCACCTATTGCAGATTTAAAAATAATATCCAGCTCTTGGAAACCTTTGGCGATATCTTTGAGAAAGGCTGTTTCCGCAGTGTTTGGGTTGGAAACAAAGTCCATGATCTTAGAGTACATATTCACGCGGTTGCTGGTATCAGATATCTGGTCCATCAACTGATTATCAGGATCAGGATTTTCTGAGACGATCGACTGTTCATCAAGCGCCTCTGTAATATTCTTCTCCATCACTTTAAATAAACTACGACTAAACCCAGAGGCATAGAGAGCAAGTAAACTGGTTGGTTTCTCCCATTGGCTTTCAGCCCATTGGCGGTCTTCTTCTTGTATCACCAAAGTAAATGACTCAACCGCTTGCTTGTGTAGTTGATACAAGCTGTACTGCGTGTCTTCGCTGTATAGGTCGAAGGTTCTTTCGAGATGATGCGGCGTTAAGGACTCCATTACTGCGATAAAGTCGCGTTTGACCGAAACCACTTGGGCTAGCATGGTTTCTTTTTGTTCTGACAGCTCTTGCATCTCGCTCAGCATTTGCTTCCAGTTGAGCTGCTGACGCCAGCGTTCAGTCGCTATCCATTGTTCGTATTTACCAAAACGGCTCGCAGAAATTCGATATTTGTCCTGTATCGCTTTAGCAATGTCACTTTGGGTATGTTGGTGTGATTCAATCGCTCCAGCGGAAAATTTAGCAGGATAGCCGGACTGAACTGAGCTTTTGTTCTGCTCTGCCAAATCAAGTTGGTGAGAGGAGTCATAATAGTCAGCCATGTCGGTATAAAACGACAGCTCTTCGCCGTTACGCTTAACGCTAGCTGGCATGTCTATCTCGTCACTTGCACCAAACATACACAGTTGCATGGCGGTCTGCATCAAGTTCCACTGGTTTGAAAACTGGTCAGTGAAAAGGCGGTAAGGGCTTGCGGCACCAACAAAATGCAGTGACATATCTTGAATGTCTGCGGCGTAATCTTTTATCGCGACGAAGTAGCCTGATTCTTCTTCTGGAATCGCAGAGGTTAAATCGCTTTCGACTGCGACAGGTTTAAAGACAGAACCATCTTCATCTGCTTTGGTGGCGATGCCAGAATCCGCAAAGCGACCATCATCGACGGCAGAAGATTCAATATCAGCGACTTGGGTTAACTTATCTATTGGTGCAATGTTGTGCTGATTCTCGTTTGAGGACAGAACAATGGTTTGCATGCGATCGATATGATTACTCGGATTGTTAAGTACGCGCATGAACGTGTGCCATGTCCACCGGTGCTCAGAGAAGCAAATCGATAGTACGCTTCCGTTGACGTAAGTAAGGAAGGGCTTTGCATCTTGTGGTGTCCCACGCTGCTCTGATTTTGGGCTTTCTGATTCTCCCAACTTATAGAGCGTGAATTGCGTTCCTTTGATTTCGTATTCGTCTAAGCTTTTGTTGATTGCATCATAGACATACAGCCAACCGTCGCGCAGTTGACGCAGGGTGTAACCAACGGTATTGAGTTTGGCTGGGCCTTGGCCTTTCCATTCTTCAGGCAAACCAAAAGGTTGTGTCTCTTCTGTTTCTAGCTGATCGATGGCATAGCGGACTGGGATAAAGTGCGCAGGTGATGCTTCCGTTGCTTCTTTCTCAGTTTTTAAATTGAGAGGCTCTGGTTCAGACGGCGGTGGCGGATCGATTTTTTTTGTTTCTCCCTCCCAAAACATACTGCGCTCTGGGGGTGAGCCAGCAAGATCATCAGATTCCGTGGTTGGAACGATATTCAGCGATTTCAGTGTACCATCGCTTTCAAATGCCTGAACGGCCTCCTCATAGGTATAGCTGTTGTCATACCAGAACATAGAAGTTTTTGGGGGAAGTGGATTATTCATCGTTAGCCCATGTTTAAGAGTTTTACTCTGTTAGGCAAATATCGCACCAAAATAAAGCAATTAAAAATCAATGAGTTAGATTTTTATGGTTTTGCGTCAATCAAATAATTGTTTGTTTTTCCAATAAGTTGGTTGGTGTTTACCATTTTTTGTATTGATTGAATCAAAGTTTGAGTTGTGAGTGATGCCTCAATGAGCCGACAAAACAAAAGGGCTCCAGAGTTACCTCTGGAGCCCTTTCTAGTATCTAAGTGCTAAAGAGTTAGCGACGCTTTGGTTTACGTTGACCAGTTGGTTTGCCTTGTGCTTGTGGGCGACCTTGGCCTTGCGGCTTGCTACCTGCCGGGCGGTTTGCACCGTTGCCGCTAGGACGTTGGCCGTTGCTTGCAGAGCGTTGACCACCTGTAGCTTTGCCAGAACCGTTACGGTTACCAGATGGTTTACCATCTTTTGAACCGCCTTCAGAGCGTTTGTTCAAATGACCACCGAAGCCTGGTTGGTTTTTGGTATGTTTGGTTGCAAAGCGGTTTGCCCCGTGACGACCAGATTTACGACGTTGCGCAGGTGTTTGTGCTTCAATGTCTTCTGCAGGAACGAGACAGCCTTGTTTGTCACCAATCAAATGTTTTTTACCCATACTGACTAGGGCTTCACGGATCATTGGCCAGTTTGCTGGATCGTGGTAACGCAACAGCGCTTTATGTAGGCGACGTTGACGTTCACCTTTTGCTACAGGTACATCTTCACGTTTTTTGTACTTCACGCGTTTCAGAGGGTTTGTCTCTGAGTAGTACATCGACGTTGCGTTACACATTGGCGAAGGGTAGAAGTTTTGTACTTGGTCACATTCGAAGTTGTTCTTTTTGAGCCACAGAGCAAGGTTCAGCATGTCTTCGTCTTCTGTGCCTGGGTGCGCAGAGATAAAATAAGGGATTAAGTACTGCTTCTTGCCTGCTTCTGCACTGTATTTCTCGAACATCTCTTTAAAGCGATCGTACGTACCCATGCCTGGCTTCATCATCAGATCAAGAGGACCTTTCTCTGTATGTTCCGGTGCAATCTTCAAGTAACCGCCTACGTGGTGAGTCACGAGCTCTTTCACGTATTCTGGTGATTCAATCGCAAGGTCGTAACGTACGCCAGATGCAACCATCACTTTCTTCACGCCTTCAACTTTACGCGCTTCGCGGTATAAATCGATCGTGTGTTTGTGGTCTGTGTTTAGCTTGTTACAGATGCCCGGGAATACACAAGAAGGACGACGACAGTTCGCTTCCGCTTTTGGATCTTTACAGCCCAGGCGGTACATGTTTGCAGTCGGGCCACCAAGATCGGAAATTGTGCCGGTAAAGCCTGGAACTTTGTCGCGAATTTCTTCAATCTCGTTGATGATAGATTCTTTCGAGCGGTTTTGAATGATTCGACCTTCATGCTCGGTAATCGAACAGAAAGAACAGCCACCAAAGCAACCACGCATGATGTTCACAGACGTCTTGATCATGTCGTACGCAGGAATTTTTGCTTTGCCGTACATAGGATGAGGAACACGCGCGTAAGGCAGGCCAAACACAAAGTCCATCTCTTCGGTCGTCAATGGAATTGGAGCTTGGTTTACCCAAAGTTCACGATCACCATGGCTTTGAAGTAACGCTCGACCAGAGTACGGGTTCGTTTCTAGATGCAATACACGACTTGCATGCGCATAAAGAATACGATCGTTTCTTAGCTTTTCAAACGAAGGTAAACGGACCGCAGTCGTCGCAGCATCGTGGCGTGATGGGCGAATCGTGATTGGTTGTGCAACTGGCTCGTCTTTTTTAGTTTCACACTGAGTTTCTACTTCGTATGGGTTCTTTGGTACGAACGCTTCTTTACGAGGTTTTTCAATGCGAGAAGAATCAATAACCGTGTAGCCTTCTGGCGCCGCTGGCAAGTTCACAGCAGTACCACGAATATTGGTCATGGTGCTGATGTCTTCGCCGTTTGCGATGCGATGTGCTACTTCGACAAGTGCGCGCTCTGCGTTACCAAAAAGTAGGATGTCTGCTTTTGCATCAAACAGTACAGAACGGCGAACTTTATCTGACCAGTAATCGTAGTGTGCCACACGGCGTAGGCTAGCTTCGATACCACCTAAAACAATAGGTACTTCTTTGTATGCCTCACGACAACGTTGAGAGTAAACCAACGTTGCTCGGTCTGGGCGTTTACCACCTTCGTTATTCGGTGTGTACGCGTCATCGTGACGAAGCTTTTTATCCGCGGTGTAACGGTTGATCATGGAGTCCATGTTACCCGCAGTGATCCCGAAGAACAGATTTGGCTTACCAAGTTGCATGAACGCATCTTTATTTTGCCATTCTGGTTGAGCAATGATACCGACACGGAAACCTTGTGCTTCTAGCAGGCGGCCAATGATAGCCATACCAAAGCTTGGGTGATCCACATAAGCGTCACCGGTTACAATGATAATGTCACAGCTATCCCATCCTAGGGCATCCATTTCTTTGCGACTGGTCGGCAAGAAAGGTGCCGTACCAAAACACTCTGCCCAGTATTTTTTGTACTCATGAATAGGAGTGATGTTATTGGTCATATTTTGCTCTCTGTTCCAGGGAGCGCGAATTATAGCGATTTGATTATCAGGTATCTATAACAAACTCATCTATTCAAGCTTAGTTCATCGAGTTTTATTTGGTTTGTAAAAATATCAATGCTCTATCGGCGATTTTCTGTCTAATTTCACCTTGAAAGCCTCATGGTTATAGATCGGTTCATGAAAAATGTCGCAATCTTAATACAAAGCATAAGCAATGGTGTGCTTATATGGGGTAAAGCCTATAATCAAATTGGTGCATATTAAATACAAAAGGCTGAGCTGCTCTGGAAATAGTTCTAAGTCGATAGGCTTATCGTTGACACAATCCATCTATAAAGAGGATCGGCAGGTCCCAACTGGAATGTCGCGAATTGACTGTGAATTTTGAGCCTTGGGCTAATTACAAAAAAAGGGGCTAGGGTATGAGTGAATCTACGACAACAGTGCATCCAAAAATGCAAACGACTTCCAGTCTAACTCCTGTTATAGAGTGGTCTTACGATATTGATACTCGCGAGTTCGAATGTGATCAGCAAGGAATGGCAAAGGCATTTGGGATAAGTATGCCAGTAACCAGCCTAAATAACTTGTTTGATCATATGCTGATGGGGCAACAAGAAACGCTAAAACAACGAATTCTAGAAGTGGAACTCTTTGGCGGACGGGGGCGGTTTTCTTGTTGCATGATGCTAAAAAACGTTAACTTAGTGCACGTGATTATTAGTTTTGAAAGGCTCAATAAGCGCATTATCCAAGGCACTATCATTCCACAATTAACAATCACTGGTTGCGAGGAGTTAGCGAAAATTCTCGAAACGATTTTTGATTTGCCAAATGTAGGCGTTTTAGTTGCCGATGAAGATACGCGCATCTTAGGTTGTAACCGCGCCTTTGAGTTACAAATGGGCTATCAAAACCGAGATCTGGTTGGGCTTAAAACTCATATATTCAGTACCTCTCACCATAGCCAAGCGTTTTATGATCAGCTGTGGCAGCGAATTAATGATGAAGGATGTTGGTGTGGTAACTTGCTGAGCAAAACAGCAAACGGTAGCAACCAAGCTCATCATCTTTGTATTTACCGACTTACGTTTCACTCTGGACGAATTCTTTATCTCGGATTTTCTACGGATATTTCTGCTTCGTTGTTGTGGATGAAAAATCGTTGTGAACAACAGCATGATTGGGCTGCCTTTTTACCGACGAGGAAAGAATTTGAACTCCAATTAGCTACCTTAGCGAATGAAAGCAGAAATAAAGAACTCAACATTGTTATGACACTAAGACCCAAGTTTTCGGAGAGATACTTGCTTGAACAGCAATTAGGTTTTGCAGATTTTATTATGCGAAGTCGCTACACCAGTATTGCGGGGCAGTTATCTCGGGATGTGTTTGTCGTATGCTTGCAGACCCCTCATTGTCAATGGTTGAGCCCGGTTCGTTTGATCCAAATTGCCATGAAAGGGTTCTTTAATGAGCTTAGAAATGAAATGGGCACAAAAATGCATGCCACTATCGTTAAAGGCCAAACTGGTGTGTCAATCCTTGGCTATGATACGAACCGACCAAGACAAGCGCTAGCACATGCAGCGCAAGCGATGTTGTCCTCTATTTCCGGTGAAGGCAGCTATTCCAACTTTTACGACAGTGAACTTCACTCTGAATTAGTGAAGCGCCAACATCTCGAGGCGTTTTTGGAGGCGCAAATAGAGAGTGGGCTAGTGGACGTTTACTTTCAACCGATTATCGACGTTCAAACCGGAAGAGTGGTTAAGTTCGAGGCTCTCGCACGCTTCTATGATGAAAATGATGCGTATTGTACGCAAAAGATGATCGCTATTATTGAAGATCTAGAACTCATAGCGGCACTTGATGATGTGGTCTGCCAAGCTGCGTTGAAGCACTTTCCGCGCTTACAAGAAATTTATGGCGAGGAAGTGGGCGTGACCATCAATCGCTCCCTCAATACGAAATTGGATTCTCTTCAGATCCTTCAGCGGTCGCATGATTTGATTAAAGCCAGTGGTGTAGACCCTAAGCGAGTAACTATCGAGCTAACAGAAACCGCGTATTTTGAACAAGATGAGGAGCATACTCGAGCTCTAGAGGAAGTGCGGAAAGAGGGCGTTGAGATCGCGATTGATGACTTCGGTACTGGGTATTCTTCTTTTTCTTATCTAGAAAAAGGGCAGTTTGATTTACTGAAAATAGACCGAAAATTCGTCAAGAACATTCATAAAGGGAGCACCAGCTATAACATTGTTAAAATGGTCACCGAGCTTGCACAGCAAATGAATGTAAAAGTGGTTGCTGAAGGCGTGGAATCTAAGCAAGAACTTCAAGTATTGGCAGAAATCGGTGTCGATTACATGCAGGGCTTTCTATTTTCTGCTGCCGTGCCTGTCGATTTGATGGATAAAGCGGACAGTTATGAGCATCTGTTCTCTGACATCGCGATTGAGTCTAAGCAAAGTGATGTGTTGCAATCTGTGAGCCATGAACAAGTCAGGTCTATGGACCCTGGAGAACCGCTCTCCTTGGCAGTGGAGTACATGAATTTGAATCCAAGCTCGCCTTTAGTTGTTCTCAATGAAAATCGTTGTGTTGGGTTAATTACTAAAGAGACGGTGAATTTACACCTAACGCCTTCGATGGGAACAGAGCGAGAAACTGAACGAGAAAGCCGAATTTGGAAACGTCCTGTTAATCAGATAATGAGCACCGAATTTGTGTTGGTTGATGAGGATTTACCTGTCTCTGTTATTCGAGAGTTGGTTAAAACCGGGATTCGTTTCCCTTGGGTACTGTGTAATACCAAAGAAGAGTACCGTGGAGTTTTAACGCAGGAAGACGCGTTGAAGTATCTTGCTTCTCTGTGAATAAAATTGTCTTACCGTTTTAGCTCATTTGGGGGCCGACTTTCGGTGGTTTGGCGATAGTTGATTTGATATTATCGCCCCCCAAAATGACTTTTGAGCGTGCATTCAACATGATTCAACAATTGCTGGTTACTTTCCCTCCGATGCTATTTGGCGCACAAGCGCTACTGACTTTGCTTCTAATCAAGGGCGATATTTGTCCTGGTCAGCGAGGACGTCTTCATAAAATGTTGCCTGCAGTAGCTGTATTGTGGCTCGCTGTTGCGTCACTTCGCATTGAAGCATTTATGATCGTGTTTGCTATTTTCTACTTCTATTCTCAGGTTCAAACCAAGAAAACGCGTGAAAAAGGGCCACTATGGGCGATGCATTTAGCGAATGGTTTGGCCTTTGCGTATGTGAGTATTCAAGTATTTGAGCAATCAAGCTGGCCAGCATCGATAGCGATGGCGCTAATGATATTTTTCCTTGGGGCGTCATTTTCTCAATTGCTGCTTACGATAGCTCGCAGCAGATTACAGGCATTTCACCGTATTTTACCAGTTACGGGCATTGTGTCTGGAATGCTATTAGTCATCGCAACGTTGTTTGCTTCTTACCAGTTAAATGAAGCCACACTAAACGCTGCGACACAGCCGATCTTGCTGTCTTTAGCTATGCTAATTTCTTCAATTATTGTGTGGTGTTGGCATATTTTTACGCATAAGAAACCAGAAAAGGTGCAACTGAGCGTTGCCTTGTTTCTAGCACTCGCGTCGATGACGAGCCTGCAAGGTTTATTCTCTCTAGCGGCTTAACCTCTATTCTAAAGACAAAGCTAGACAGCTTATATCCAAGTGCTTTCTTGGTGCTTGGGTATAAGGTGATCACGTTTTAGATCGCACTCACTTTAAATTCGCGTGATTACTACTACGCTTGTTTATATACCTTGTCGAAGAGGAGAGTCGCGATGGATTTAAGCAATGTAGGTAATCTGGACAGCACTATTTTGCTAGGTATCGTCAACGAAAAGCTACGTTTAGAGTGCGACAGTTTTGACGAGTTAGTATCAGTGTATGAGATGGATGTAGAGTCTGTAGTCGGCAAGCTTGATATGCTCGGTTATCAGTACGATCCATTGACTAACCAATTTAAAGCATATCAACGCTAAGCCTTTCATAACCCAAATCTTTTAAGCCACCTTGATTCCGTCAAGGTGGCTTTTACATTGTAGCCTCGCGGTTGCGAAAAAAGCTTGTAAGTAACGCTTCTCTTTCTCTGAGTGACGCGTTGCTGCAAACAAGCGACGCCATAAGCCTTGGCCGAAAGGTTTACTGGTAATAAGACCTTGGCGAGAAAATTCAGAAATCGCCCAATTGGGTAGTGCGGCCACCCCCAATCCAGCAGAGACCATCTGAACTAACATGAGAGTGTTGTCGGCTTGCTTCCATTTCGCAGGTTCTATTCCTGCTGGCTGAAGAAAGTGTTTTACGACGTCTAGCCTTTGTTTTTGAACAGGATAAGAGAGCATGGTTTGATCTGCGAGATCTTGCGGATCAATAATTTCTTTTTCCGCCAATGGGTGGTTGGTTGCGGTAATTAAACGCATTTCAAAGTCGAATAGAGGCTCGTAGTGGACTTCAGATCGAGGTTGGATATCGGAAGTAATAACGAGATCGAGTTCGCCTGCCAATAGAGCTGGGAGTGGTTCAAAGCCAAAACCAGAGGAAAAGTCCAATGTTACGCTAGGCCAAGCAAGTTGGTACTCCCTAAGTGCAGGCATTAGCCATTGGAAGCAAGAGTGACATTCAATGGCCATATGTAATCGGCCATTGACGTCCTCTTTCAAGCTCGCTAAATCATTTTCTGCTCTTGCGAGTTTCGGAAGGATATCTTCTGCAAGACGCAATAGGATTTCTCCCTCTGAAGTGAACTTCACCGGACGAGTCTTTCTCAGGAACAGTTGCCCTCCAATTCGCGCCTCCAAATCTTTGATCTGATGAGACAGTGCCGACTGAGTGAGATGCAAAGCGGTCGCTGTCGCCGTTAGAGAGCCAGTGTCTCGAAGCGAAGTGAGTGTCCGCAAATGTTTTAGCTCTATCATGAATTCCTTTCATCCTTTGTTGCTCGCTATGAACAGAATAGCAATCGTGTAAATAACTTAACGACAAAAAATGGATATGTAAACGTCTAGACGTCTATTTGTTGTTTTTATTTGCGAATCATGTCGCTTCATGATGAATTTTTTTAATAAACAAGTTGAATAAATGGACGTTGTTCTAATATCAGATGAGAGCGATAGTTTAGCCATCCAGACATCTTATCCTTTACAGAAAGATGCTCTGATACAAACAAATTGAACAAAATTGAGAAAGGAATAGGGACATGGCGACAACGACTCACATACTAGGTTATCCACGCATTGGTGAAAAAAGAGAATTAAAATTCGCTCAGGAGAAATACTGGCGAGGAGAAATTGATCAAGCTGAGCTTAAAAAGGTTGGGGCAGATCTACGCGCCAAAAACTGGCAAACACAAACGGATGCTGGTCTGAGTTTTGCCACCGCTGGCGACTTCGCTTGGTACGATCATGTACTGACGACCACGTTGCTATTGGGTCATGTGCCAAAGCGTCACGCTGATGGTTTCCCTAACCTGGATACGTTGTTCAAAGTGGGTCGCGGTCAATCTCAGGCGGGTTGCAGCTGTGCGGGCGCTGCGGCATCGGATATGACCAAATGGTTCAACACAAACTACCATTACATTGTCCCTGAATTCAGCAAGGACGATACGTTTGAAGTGAGCTGGCCGCAACTGTTTGAAGAAGTCAACGAAGCGCTTCAAGCTGGCCACCAAGTGAAGCCTGTTTTGCTTGGTCCAGTCAGTTACCTTTACTTGGGCAAAGAGGTCGAAGAAGGGTTTGACCGCTTAACCCTGCTACCACGCTTACTTACTGCTTACCAAGCTATTTTGGCAAAGCTAGCAAGTCAAGGTGTTGAGTGGGTTCAGATTGATGAGCCAATTTTGTCACTGGAGCTAGAAAGCAAATGGGCTGATTCGTTTAAGCTAGCCTACCAAGTGATTCGAAGCGATGTAAAAGTGCTGCTAACGACGTACTTTGACTCCGTAAGCGATACGCTAGACAAAATTGTAAAGCTACCAGTGGATGGTTTACATATCGATTTATCTGCCGCGCCTCAGCAGCTTGACGACGTGGTTGCCAAACTACCGGAGGGGTGGGTGCTGTCTGCTGGCGTGGTCAACGGTCGTAACGTGTGGCGCTCGGATTTGAGTGCGCAACTTGAACGTCTACAGCCAGTAAAAGAAAAACTGGGCGACAACCTTTGGGTTGCGAGCTCATGCTCTTTGCTACATAGCCCGGTTGATCTGGAACAGGAAACAGAACTCAGTGAGGAAGTGAAAAGCTGGTTTGCGTTCGCAAAACAAAAAGTAACAGAAGTCGCCTTGCTTGGCCGCGCACTCGATGGTGATCAAGATGCGATTCTCGCTTGTGATACCTACAGCCAGCCAATCAAAGCACGTAAAACGGCAACGCATGTGAATAAGCCACAAGTTCAAGCACGTTTAAACAGTATTACTGCGTCACTTGCCGAGCGCAGCGCACCTTACGCGGAGCGTGCTGCGCATCAAGCTGAAGTATTGGGCTTGCCTCTGTTGCCAACCACGACAATCGGTTCTTTCCCTCAAACGGGTGAAATTCGTGTTCAGCGCAGTGCTTATCGTACAGGTCAATTATCTGAGTCTGAATATATCCAAGCACTTAAAGGACATATTGCTGACGCAGTAAAACGTCAAGAGGCGCTCGACCTAGATGTGCTTGTTCATGGTGAAGCAGAGCGTAACGACATGGTGGAATACTTCGCTGAGAACTTGGCGGGTTTTCAAACGACCAAATTTGGTTGGGTACAGAGTTATGGCTCTCGCTGTGTGAAACCTGCCATTGTAGTTGCTGACATTGAACGTGAAAAACCGATCACGGTTGAATGGTCGACGTACGCCCAGTCGCTAACCAGCAAACAGATGAAAGGCATGTTGACTGGACCAGTTACGATTTTGTGTTGGACGTTCCCACGTGAAGACATCACACGTCAAGAAATTGCGCAGCAACTTGCTTTGGCACTGCGTGATGAGGTGTCTGACCTGCAAGATGCAGGCATCAATATCATTCAAATTGATGAGCCAGCCATTCGAGAAGGTTTACCACTCAAAAAACGCGATCAAAAAGCGTACTTAGAATGGGCCGTAAATGCGTTTAAGGTCTCTGCGGCAAGTGCAAAACCAGAAACTCAGATTCACACTCATATGTGTTACAGCGAGTTCAATGAAATCATTGATTCGGTTGCGGCACTCGATGCGGACGTCATTACCATTGAAACATCTCGCTCGAATATGGAGTTGCTGAAAGCATTTGAAGAGTTCAATTACCCGAACGAAATTGGCCCTGGTGTTTATGACATTCACTCACCAAACATTCCTACGGAAGAATGGATTGAAGGTTTAATCAAGAAAGCGGCAGAAAAAATTCCGGCTCAACGTTTGTGGGTAAACCCAGATTGTGGTCTGAAAACACGAAACTGGAAGGAGACAGAAGCCGCATTGGCAAATCTGGTTTCAGCGGCGAAGAAGCTCCGTGCTGAGCTGGCGTAACACGTCGTTACAGCAAATAAAAACGGAGACTGTGGTCTCCGTTTTTCTATTCTTAATTGTTAACTTTCGTTTTCAGATTATCCAATAATAGCGAATCATCGTCTCATGCCGAAAGCAACAAAAATTACTGTAGCTACTTCACCTGAGTACAAGTCTGTGCTGAAACCAACTCATCTGCCATCAACTGACCGCGAGAATTACGTACCTTAATACGATACATCAAGCCCATATCAATTTGCTTGCGAACTTCTGGGTTGCTGCAGTAGGTATAGATACTGGTATTCAGTACTTGATTTAACGGCTTTGCACCGAGGGCGCCATCGTTATAAATCATCATCATCTCTACAACATTTTTGTTGGATGAGACACGCATTATTTGCAGTGGACCGTACTCTAAAGGGAGACCAGCTGACAAGACTCCTGCTCGGTTTGATGCCATAAGCTCAAGTTGGCGCTGCTTATCATCGGTTGATGAGCAGCCAGCCAGAGCACCAAATACCAAGAAAAGACACAGTAATTTTTTCATAAATTAAAACACTTTTTTGAACGGTTTCACGATTACATTATCGTAAACACCAGCCGCTACGTAAGGATCGGCT
Organism: Vibrio sp. Vb1018; assembly: GCF_033338775.1. Taxonomy (NCBI): domain Bacteria; kingdom Pseudomonadati; phylum Pseudomonadota; class Gammaproteobacteria; order Vibrionales; family Vibrionaceae; genus Vibrio; species Vibrio sp. Vb1018. The sequence continues at coordinate 29,760 of NZ_JAWOTI010000007.1, read as the reverse complement.
TCTGCCCACGCTTTAGCATCCTCTAGCGAGGCGAATTCAGCGATGACAGTTGAGCCCGTAAATCCAGCTTCACCAGGATTGTCAGAATCTATCGCAGGCATCGGACCAGCTGTAAGAAGGCGACCTTCGTCTTGTAGCTTTTGTAAGCGATCCAAGTGTTGTGGGCGAACGCTCATGCGTTTTTCCAACGAGTTCTCAACGTCCTGTGAAAAGATGACATACCACATAGCATAGTTCCTTAATTGGTAGGGTAAAGTGTTAATTTAACGCCTTTTTTGTGTCTCTCACAAGTGAACAACAGAAAATGTGAGATCCTTTCTAACTGTTAGCGTTGTAGGTTGACTAATTCTGAACCGGACGTGGTTTACCTTCACTGTCAATGGCTACGTAGTTGAAGGTCGCATCACAAACCATGAAGCGTTCGCCAACACCGTGAGCTTTGACGGGTTTGACCCATACTTCCAAATCGACACTCATGGATGTGCGGCCGATCTTAGTGCATTCGCCGTAGCAGCATACGACATCGCCCACACCAACAGGTTTTTTGAACGTAATGCTTGATACCGAAACGGTGACAACGCGACCACAAGAGATCTCTTTTGCCAGAATCGCGCCCGCTAAGTCGAGCTGAGACATTATCCAACCGCCAAAAATATCGCCATTGGCGTTTGTATCTGCAGGCATTGCAAGGGTACGAAGCAGCATTTGACCTTTCGGAGAGCTAATTTCTTGACTCATTGTGACATCCTAAATCTTAAAGGCGCTCAAACTAAGCGCCAACATAGTAAATACCTAGAACCAAAGGTCCTTAAAAAACCGCAGATACCGGACCAGAGAAAGTTGGTTTACAGCAGCAAGAATGGTCTGAAAACGGTACGTTGTTTGAGCGGTTTACTGATACATGGAGCAAAACAGCGACCCTAAGGTCGCTGTGAAGTCGCGGATTATAGCAAAACTGAGTTTTTAATCATCAGTGGACACATCGGATGAGTTATTTTTTTGTTCTTTTGGCATGTGTTTATAAATGTAAAAGCCAGTCGCAATCATGTAGGCAAATGTCGCGATCAACATTCCAAATACTTTGAAGTTAACCCAAACATCCAACGGCAATTCGTAAGCAATATAAATGTTTAGGCCAGCGAAGAATGAGAAGAAGCCAACCCAAGCCCAGTTAATCTTTGCCCAAACAGCGTCAGGTAACGTAATTTCCTTGCCTAGCATACCTTTGATGGCTGATTTTCCCAATGCGTGGCTCACTGCTAAGCCAATCGCCAGAATCGCGTAAATGATGGTGACTTTCCACTTTATAAAATTGTCGTCGTGGAAGAAAAGGGTCATGCCGCCGAAGATAGTGACGATAACAAATGTTATTAGCTGCATCTTTTCGACTTTCTTATACAGCGCATAGGTGACGACAAGCTGAATGGCTGTTGCTACGATCAGTGCACCTGTCGCCACGTAGATGTCGTACAGCTTGTATAAAGCGAAGAAAACGATGAGTGGTATAAAGTCTAGGATCTGCTTCATGATGGCAAAATCTACCTAATTGTTGAATTGAAGACAGTCTAACGGAATCTGACAAGATGTGAATACTGAGGAAGTTAAGGTAAGAATAGTAACGCTTAGTATATCGTACAGCCCGCAAGCTTCTTCCATGTCGAAACAGCATATGGAAGGAATAAAAATTGCCGCGATGAGGCGGCAATAAAGTTGAGAGTTTTAAACCTTAAGCCACACGTTGATATTGGGAAATAAGCGTTTTTACATCTTCTAAATAGCCTTCCCGTAGTAAGTTATCGACCGTTGCTTCTAGCTCTTCGAGAGACATCGTGAAGCAAGTGGATTTACCAGTCATCAGGCTCAGATATTGATGATACTCTTCTTCTGTATAGTGGCCTAAGCGATCAAGTAACAGTGTTTTGATTCCATGATGAATCAGGCCGTAGTATGTATGTCGATGAAGTAACATGGCGATCTCCTTATCAAGCTCATACGCTACTCTTTTGTAGCCTGCTTGACCTTCTGGATAATTCGATTTACTCCAATAATGCACATCTAGTGCCAATTCTATATTTGCAGATTAAAAAGTGTTGGAAGGTGCAAAATTCTCGTTCTGTAGCCATCTTTGGATGACGACTTGAAGTGCATTTAACGTGGTGGGCTTTTCGAGTCTGTCATCCATGAGTTTCGAAATTAGCTCCAACTCTCTAGCTCCAGACTCACCAGATAAGGCAATGATTGGAACGGAGGATGTGATTTGCTTAATCCGTTGGCTTGCGTCAAATCCATTCATTACCGGCATTTGGACATCCATAAGAACGAGATCAATCTTGTGAGAGTGGAATAGTTCTACCGCAGAGGCTCCATTATTTGCTTGTAAGCTGTTGACTCCCAATCTTTTTAAATACATCTGTACCAAGGTGCGTTGCACCTCTTTGTCATCAACAATGAGCACTGTTGGTGCATCTTTACATACTTGTACGTGTTGAGCTGAATGATTTTCAGAATGTGATGGAGTTGCTTTCCAGCTATCAAAGTCCGGTGCTCTTAATGTCTCTGGTTTTGGTGCGTTTGGTACGACTGGGAAATACAAGTAGAATTCTGTGAACTCGTTCAATTCAGACTGGCACTCTATTCGTCCTCCGAAGGAGCGCATAACACGTTGGCAATAGCCCAAACCTAAGCCACTGCCTCCGCTTTTTTGATACGAGAAAAAGTCATCAAATATCTTGTGTAAGATACTGCTATCTATACCTGGCCCACTATCTCGGAAGATCAGAATGTTTTCGTAAGCCCCCGTCTGGGTACGAATCTCAATTTGACTGTCGGGATAAGAATCAAAATAGTAGATAGCGTTACGAATCAAATTGAAAATGACAAAGTTAAACAGGGTCTCATTTAACTTCGCGACAAAATCGTGTGCCTGTGGCAGGTTAATTCTCTCTATTATTTGATCGTTTTCAAAACCATAACGGCTTACTGCTTGGTCGATGGCTTTATGTATGGAAGTGAGAGCTAAAGGCTCATGCTCTGGTGAACTGTCGCTAACTTCTCGTAAAATAATATCGATAAGTTGTCGACCGCGTTGTATAGCGGCTTCACCTTTATCAATTTCTCTTTTTAGCGTATCCAGTGAGGCGTTTGACTCTATATGTTGTTTTAAAGCTTCAAATTGTAATTGTACTTGAGCGAGAGGGTTACGCATTTCATGTGCAATGGAGTTAGCCAGCGCACGGCTTTGGCGTACCTTTCTATCGGCTTCAATGGTGCTCTGGATGCGAACTAATAACGTTTGCAGAGCTGAGATTTCTTCATTAGAAAACAGCTTATTATCTATTTTATGTGAAGAAATTAGTAAGTGAGTAACAGACTTTCCACGACCGAAGAGAGGCATAACGAGCGCAGTATTGCTTGAGCGCATGCGCTCGTAGAGCTTTCTCATCGACCCTTTAGAAGAGGAGGCATAATCAATTTCTTCAGACAACTCATCAAGCACGAGAACTGACTTGCTTGACGGCAGGTACTCTTCGTAAAACGTTTCTGTGTAATTGCTAGTGACTAGCTGCAGCTTGTTGTTTGGTATGTTAAGTAACGATGCCAACTGATGCATAGCATCATCTATTGAGCGTTTAAACTCTTCCTCTAACCCAAGGATTTGCTGAACGGGAGTGTGTCGTTTCCCATAAATAAAATACGAAGCGTAACGACTGACTCGCTTAAAAAGCAAGTGCCAAGTGATACCGATAAGCGCACATAAAGGTACCGCAACAAGCCATTGGTTATCTTCAGAGATAGGAATAAATATCGCCCCTAGCGGCAGAACAAAAATGGCGCAGACTAAGAGCGCGCTTACCGTTAAGTACGTGAGATATTTAGCGCTGTAGAAGCGAGAGGTAAGTAGGGCATAGCCCACAAACAACATTTCGCTGATTGAAAGTGCTGGTGGTAACCAAGTTAGGGAGAAGTCGCCAAGGAAATACGTCATTCCAAGGTGTATCACTGCCGTAGATAACATGAATACCAAAATGCCAGCGATCATATAGTTGCTTTTTGCTAGCGTGAGTTTGCTGCTGTTCGCGCGCATGGCAATCAAGTTAAGCAGCGTTAGTACCACGAAAGCTAGCAAACTAATGAAAAAATATGAGGTATGTGGGCCAAATTCAATGACGAACTGGCTTGGACCACTAATGGTGACATTTTCGACAGTAAGATTCGGCACTAAGTTGATGTACAGTGAATACGTTGCTAGTGTGACAAAGACGACTTTTTGCCAGACTTTGACCGCTGTTTTTTTAACATCTGCGGTTAACTGGCAAGAAAAATAGAATGCAAACGCAAAGGCGAAAAAAGACGCTAAGTTCGCTAACTTAGCCATAAAAATGCCACCAACAGAGCCTAATTCTGGCAATAAATCGGTATGGAAATAGGCGTTGCTGCTTATCCAAACAATGATACAGCTGGAATAAGCGATGTAAGGCGCGTGATGCGAGCCTAAGATTGATTCACTCTTCTGTTTTAGGCGATAGCAGTAATACAGTAGCCAAGCGAATACTATTAGTACAGTCGCGTACAATGCCATTGCTTTTGGGTAAAAGAGACCGTGCAAATGAACATCAAGCATGCTCATTCACCTTTTTATCCATTCTTTTTGTTCGTACGCAATGTTTGTAGTCGCGAAATTGTATGTCTTGAAATGCTTCAACCATCATACCTAAATTCCAGAAACCGCGGTATGTCTTGGTACCGTCACCGTTAATGTCGCGGTATCCTGAGTGAAAGTAGGCACTTAAATCAATAGATTGATAGAAATTTAACATAAACACTTGCTCAATAATGGTAAAGCCGAGCTTATAGCCTGCTTTATAGAGCTCGCTCATCATAGTTTTTTGCGCCAGATACAAAAAATACAGCTTTTGTTGAATGTTGCCTCCCACCGTAAGACGCAGTACTTCGCAAACCGCTTCAGTGTTCTTTACATGAGATTGAAACTGAGCATCAAACCCAACAAGAGTGTGCTCAGGAGTTAGAGCACGACACTCCAAAATACCCAGTTGATTGAGAACACTGTACCCATGATTAGGAAAGCAAAACTGCCATTGTTCGTTACTAAACTGTGGTGAGTAACTGAGCCAGTTATTTCGTTGATGCCAGCTTTGCACTAAAGCGGAGGAGACCAAGATTGGTGAAGATGACGATTTGAGCAAGAGCGCAAAGTGCTGCCCTTTTTGCGAGAGTGATAAAAGAGGCAAGATTTCAAACCATTGTTCAGTTTGGACGAAAAGCTCAAGATTACTCAGTGTGATCGCTTCGGAAATCGGCATTAACGCTGCATGATTTGGCAGCATTACCTCAAGATCGCAATCTGCGATATCTTCAATTAACACGCTAGTATAGCTGTGGTCGTCAAACGGAAGCGGAGTAGGAATCGCAGCTTCGTTTGAAGGATATTTTTGCTTGATTGCTTCGATCTCGCATTGACACCAGAAAACCATCCAATGCGGGTAACAATCTGCGGCAAGTTGTTCAAGTAAACGAATCTCTTTGGAGAAACCTGTCGGATACTGTTGCACTAAATCTCGATAATCCATTAACTCAAATAGTGCAGAAAGACTTTTTGATGCGTGTTTAGGAAAGAGAGATTTAAGCAGTTTTATTCGATACAGAGCAACCTGTTGAAAAAGAGCATCTCGTTTTTGTTTCGTTAGGGTAAGAATAACTGAGTCAACCAGTGCCTGCTGCTTTGATTCGATCGGCAAATTTGTTTTGGTGAGATATTCCAAAGATTGCTCAAGACTCATGATATAACCTAGCTCTAACGTTTTGTTATATTTTGTAATGGTTTATATCATTTTGAAAAATTTATGCCATCGGTTTCTATTTGTATAGTTACGTAATGCAAGAAAAGACAAAAAAACCGCTCATTATGAGCGGTTTTTGGTCTATTCAAGAAAGGGTTAGGCTTCTTGCTTTTTTAGCTCAGCTTCTGCTGTTTCTTCTTCAATTAGCGCATCAACGATAACTGCACATGCAGCATCACCTGTGATGTTCAGTGCTGTACGAATCATATCGAAAATACGGTCAAGAGCGAATAGCAGCGGTAGACCTTCAATTGGAATGCCAGCGGCAAGAAGCACGGCAACCACTAGGAAAGAAGGGCCAGGAACACCCGCTTGACCAACCGCACCCAATGTAGACGTTACGATAATTGCAATGTAAGCGCCCATGCCTAGATCGATATTGAACAGTTGAGCAAAGAAGATAGCAACCAAGCCATAGTAAATCGCATTACCTGACATGTTGATCGTTGCGCCTAGAGGCAGAACAAATGATGCAGTTGAATTTTTTACGCCCAGCTCTTTTTCACAGGTGTCCATTGTGACAGGCAGTGTTGCCATAGAAGACGCTGTTGAAAGCGCAACTGCTTGCGGTTTCTTCATTGAAGACAGGAATTTCTTCGCAGATGTCTTCGTGAAAACATGCACCATTGCTGGGTAAACAACGAAACCGAAGATTAGGATGGCGGCAACGTAAACAACGAACAGTTTAAACACCACCATTAGCGCACCAAAACCGAACGTACCGACGGCTTCTGCCATCAGACCAAATACACCGATAGGTGCAATGATCATTACTTTATTGATCATCCAAACCATTGCGTCAACGATGCAGTTAACACCATTGATGATTGGTTCACGACGTTCTTTTGCTTGCTTAGAAATCGCAATACCAAAGAACATACAGAAAACGAGTATCTGTAGGATGTTTGCTTCATTTAGTGATTGGAAAACGTTGGTTGGGATCATACCAGTGATGGTTGCCCAGAAAGTAGGTAGTTCACCTTTTGAAGCGTATTCTGCTGAGAACATGCCTTCAACGCCAGAGACGTCGATACCCATGCCTGGTTGGAATACTTCACCCATAAATAGTGCAAGCGCAACGGCTAGAGCGGATGTTAAACCAAAATAACCTAGAGTGACGATGCCAACTTTACCTGCTGACTGGCTGTTCCCAAGACCAGCGGCGCCAGAAATCAAGGCTACAGCGACCAAAGGAATAACCAACATTTTGATTAAGTTGATAAAGATAGCACCTAAAGGAGCGAACACTGTCGCATCATGACCCATCATGGCACCAACGGCTGTGCCCACGATCATGGCGATTACGACTTGTACGCCAATGTTGTTTAGCAAACTCTTTTCTTTTAACACTTCCATAACCTCTGTGCTAATAAAATGTAAAATCCTAAAATTACCCACTAACCATAAATGGATTTACGGATAATTATCTCGCCTTGCTTTTTACACTTATCGTTTACAATTGGCAATATGCAGCAAGGTATTATTGATGGATTAATCGATATTTTATTGACGAACGATAAAGTTTTGTTCAATGGCAAACGTTTGCTATTTATTTTTCTTATAAGTGTCGCGCTTAGGATTGTTCAAGTTTATTTTTCTTTATTTGTTTTCTTTTTGTTAATTTTAACCGCTTTTGTATTTGCTATTGCAGTCAGAGTTTTTAGTGACTTGGGTTGATATTTATAACAATTCATCTCTTTCAAGCTCACACTTTTATTAATTTGCCTTCTGAAATGTTAATTGCTTTACATTCTTAGTCCTGATTGCGTTGTAAACATAATGTTAAATGACAATGACTGGTGAGACTCAAATGCTGACGATCCAGTGTTAAGGATAACTTGCTTAGTTAATGCTCCTGAGCTGATTAGACGAGAAAGACAAGTAAGAGGTAAAGATACTATGATGAATCTTGCTGCTGCGTTACAAAGAAATGCTGCGAGTAAACCAGATAAAACGGCGTTGATATGTGGCGCTGAAAAGATAAATTATGAGCAGTTTGATGCGGTCGCCGGCAAGATCGCAGCGTCTTTAATCAATAAAGGCGTAAAGCCAGGTGACCGCGTTGCGATTTCATGCCCAAACAATCCTTTTTTCGCGTTTGTTTATTATGCAATACAAAAAGCCGGCGCGGTTGCAGTCCCATTAAATGTGCTTTTGAAAGCGCGAGAAATTAAGTATCACTTAGAAGATTCAAAAGCGAAGTTTTATTTCTGCTTTGAAGGGACGAAAGAACTGCCAATGGCAAAAGAGGGCGTCAAAGCCTTTGAACAAGTCGATACATGCGAAGGCATAGTCGTACTGACTCAATCTCAAGATGAAAGCTATTGGAATGGTGTAATAACTCTCAATGCGTTTATAGCCGATGTCCAACCGTTGCCGGATTATATACCGCGTAATGCGGATGATACTTGTGTGATTTTGTATACATCAGGGACGACAGGCTTACCAAAAGGCGCTGAGCTGACTCAGCAGAACATCATAATGAACGCTCTGGTGGCACAAAACATTATGGGCAGCCAGGCCGATGATATTCACTTAGTAACTTTGCCTTTATTTCATACATTTGGTCAAACCGTCCACTTAAATGCTAGTGTTTTGGGCGGGGCAACATTGGTGTTAGTGCCTAGGTTTGAGCCTAAACATGTTCTTGAGCTGGTGGAAAAACGTAGGGTGACGATATTTGCTGGTGTACCAACGATGTACATCGGTCTGCTTCATGTGCAGCATCAATTTGATACCTCGTCATTGCGTGTTGCAGTAAGCGGTGGTGCGCCATTACCAACCGAAATCTTTCGAACCTTTGAAGAAACATTTAATGTGCCGATCTTAGAAGGGTACGGCTTGTCGGAGACAAGTCCTATTGCATGTTTTAATCATTTGGATCAGGAGCGTATACCAGGCTCGGTAGGTCAACCGGTTCAAGGCGTCGAAGTAAGAGTTATCGACATTGAAGGCAATGCACTACCGATAGGCGAAGAAGGTGAGATTGTTGTGCGTGGTCATAATGTTATGAAGGGATATCTTGATCGCCCAGAAGTTACTGAATCTGCGCTACAAAATGGTTGGTTCCATACTGGTGATGTGGGCCGCTTTGACAGTTCAGGTAATTTATTTATTGTCGATAGAATGAAAGATCTGATCATTCGAGGTGGATTTAATGTTTATCCCAGAGAAATTGAAGAAGTTTTCATGACTCATCCTGCAGTTTCAATGGTCGCGGTGATAGGGATTCCAAATGAAGAGTATGGCGAAGAGATAAAAGCCTACGTTGTACTTAAACCAAAAGAATACATTGACGCCGATTCATTACAAAAGTGGGGTAAAGAGCAATTAGCCTCGTTTAAATATCCTCGTTATGTCGAAATTCGTGAACACCTCCCGATGAGTGCGACAGGAAAGATTTTGAAACGTGAGTTGAAATCTGAATTGAATATAGCTTAGTCAATTCAATGGTTTTTGTGTCACAGTGCCACTTGCCTAAGCGCAAATGGTGTTGTGCTCTTGACCAATTAGATGCATAAGTTTTTTAGCTATCGTTAGACAATACTTAGCGTTTGTTGAATGGATCTATTGCTCGAGTTCTTTAAAGTATTCTTCTAAGCGTTTCGGATTGGTAATGGTTACTGAGCCATAGTTTAGCTCTAGCATCCCGATACTTTCTAGTCGTTTTAGTATCTTGTGTACGCTCTGACGAGTTAGCCCCATCATGTTAGCGATATGTTCTCTTGTTACCCTGACAACGCATGGTCGAGTATCGATCGCTTGATTAAGTTGGTATTCAGCAAGCAGCAGCAACCTTTTGGCGACTCGTTCTTCAATTCCTCTAATCGCGTCATCTTCGATAACAGAAATAGCAGACCACAAGCGGCGGCTAAGTAAGTCGAGTATAGTGGGGTAACTTTGAGGGTATTTGGCGAGTAATTGGCGAAATTTATCTCCAGGAAGCTCCATTACAGTCACGTCAGAATGAGCGGTCGCACCAAAAATACGAGGCATGCCGGGAGAAAAAACATTGTCTCCAAACCAACCACCAGCTTCGAAAATCATCAGTGTGACTTCTTTGCCTTTTGAACTAATTGAGTTCACTCTCACTGCACCTTGAGCTATGACCATAAGAGAAGATTGAAGCGCACCTTTATTGCAAATCAGTGCTTTTTCGTCGAAGCAGCGAACCTTAGTCATTTGCGCTGCTTCACTAAGCCCTTTATCTGGCAGCCCTGATAGTACAGGACATTTGGCTAGCAGTGTTTTGACTTCTTCCATGTAGCAACCTTACTGCACATTGCTTTATTGAGTTAGTTAAGTTACCCAAGCTTAACACTCTTTGAGTGCTCTGCTTGAGATAGATTTGGAAAGTGCGGGCGTTGAACAAAAAATGACGTGGTATAAACGCGATAGTAAGAAAACGCCCACTAAACATAATGTTAAGCGGGCGTTGTTGTGTCATATCAAACTGAAATTATTTTTGAGTGGCAGCTTTCATTGCAGAAACGAATTCACCTAGCTTGTCGAGCATAATTTGTGGCTGCTCAACGTTCGCTTCAATGATTTTTACCACGGCTGAACCAGAAATTGCACCAGCCGCACCAGATTCTAGTGCTTGTTTCACCTGTGCAGGCTCAGAGATGCCAAAACCAAGTAGCGCTGGTGGTGCATCAAATTGGTTCAGTCTATCGAGCATATGACCTACAGGCATGTTTGCTTTGGTTTCTGCGCCAGTAACACCTGCACGAGAGAGTAGGTAAGTGTATCCGCCACCCAACTCTGATACTTGCTTCAGTGTTTCATCACTTGCCGTTGGTGGTGCGATGAAGATTGGGTGAATACCAAACTTTTCTGCAGCAGCAACAAATTCAGCACTTTCATTAGTTGGTACGTCTGCAATCAAAACAGAATCGATGCCTGCTTTTGCACAACGCTCATAGAAGTTCTCGATACCACGAGAGTAAACAAGGTTCGCGTACATCAGAAGGCCAATAGGCAACTCTGGGTACTTAGCTCGGATCTTACCGATTTGCTCGAAGCAGATATCTGGTGTTGCACCTGAATCTAACGCGCGAATGTTAGCGCCTTGGATAGTTGGGCCATCCGCAAGAGGATCTGAGAATGGAATACCGAGTTCTAGGGCATCTGCGCCCGACTCAACCAATGTTTCCATGATTTTGTAAGACTGCTCTGCGTTTGGATCGCAAACCGTTACGAACGGTACAAATGCGCCTTGGTTCTTTTCGTTTAGGCGCGCAAACATCTTCTCATAACGGCTCATTAGATCGCTCCTTTTTCTTCTAGGATGGCATGTACAGTGAAGATATCTTTATCACCACGACCTGACAGGTTAACAACCAGCAATTGCTCTTTTTCTGGATTCTCACGTGCCATACGCAGTGCGTGTGCCACGGCGTGAGAAGATTCAAGTGCAGGGATGATGCCTTCATGGCGGGCAATCTCTTGGAATGCTTCTAGCGCTTCATCGTCTGTCACGTTGTCGTATTCAGCACGGCCAATTGCGTTTAGGTGTGCGTGTTGTGGACCAACTGAAGGGAAATCAAGGCCAGCAGAGACCGAGTAAGACTCTTCAACTTGGCCGTTAGGATCTTGCATCAATGGCGCTTTCATGCCGAAGAAGATGCCCGTTTTACCGTGTTTAAGTGGTGCACCGTGTTGGTCAGTATCGATGCCTTTACCTGCTGGCTCAACACCAATTAGGCGAACGCTTTCTTCTTCGATGAAGTCAGCAAACATACCAATCGCGTTTGAACCACCGCCCACACATGCGATAACCGCATCAGGAAGACGACCTTCACGTGCCAAAATCTGATTCTTCGTTTCTTCACCAATCATGCGTTGGAAGTCACGCACGATCGTTGGGAATGGGTGAGGACCTGCCGCTGTACCTAGTAGGTAGTGCGCGTCTTCATAAGTTGCAGACCAGTCGCGTAGCGCTTCGTTACATGCATCTTTAAGTGTCGCAGAGCCCGAGTGGACAGGGATAACTTCTGCGCCCATTAGTTTCATACGGAATACGTTCGGGCTTTGACGCTCAACGTCTTTTGCACCCATGTAAACGCGACACTTAAGGCCAAGCAGCGCACACGCTAGTGCAGTTGCTACACCGTGTTGGCCTGCGCCTGTTTCTGCGATGATTTCGTTTTTACCCATGCGTTTTGCAAGCAGCGCTTGACCCAACACTTGGTTGGTCTTGTGCGCGCCACCGTGAAGTAGGTCTTCACGTTTTAGGTACAGTTTGGTTTTCGTACCTTTGGTTAGGTTACGAGTTAGAGTCAAAGCCGTTGGACGGCCCGCATACTCTTGAAGAAGCGTCATGAATTCGCTGCGGAATTCTGGGTCTTCTTGCGCGTCGATAAACGCTTGCTCTAGTTGCTCCAGTGCTGGAACTAGAATTTGCGGAACGTACTGACCGCCGTATTCGCCAAAGTAGGCATTCAGTTTTGCCATCGTTATATTCCTTCTCGTATTTTTCGCTACGAATAGCTTTAAATTTTTTAGCTGATATCCAGCTTTAGTAGTTGCGAATAGCAGTGAATGCCGCGAGCAACTTCTGTGAATCTTTTTTGCCTGGTGCGCTTTCTACACCAGAGTTTAAATCTAATCCCAAGCAACCTAGTGTCGCTGCTTGTTGAGCATTTTCTGGCGACAGTCCGCCCGCTAGCATAATTTGACTTGGGTCGCCGATCAGTGACCAGTCGAAAACTTGACCAGTTCCGCCGGTTTGAGTGCCAACTTGTGCATCTAATAGGTGACGGTCAATGTTTTCTGCAAGTAGTTCTGGCTTGGCATCAGTCACGCCGTAAGCTTTCCAAATTTCTACCGCTGCTGGCAGTTCGGCTTTAAGTTGGTTTACGTAAGCTTGGTCTTCTTGACCGTGCAGTTGCACCGCTTTTAAACCCAAAGAGGTCACGACAGAAGCAACAAAATCGATATCGTGATTTTGGAAAACGCCCACGTAGTTCAGTGGAGCGCCGCTCATGGTTAAGCGCGCACCTTCAAGGTCAACCGCACGCTTCGACTTCTCGACAAAAATCAGGCCACCAAATACCGCGCCAGCTTGATATGCTTTTGCTGCGTCATCTGGATGCGTTAAGCCACACACTTTGTTTTCGCCTAAGGTCACTTTACGTACAGCAAGTTCTAAGTTGTCTTCTGCCATCAGTGAACTACCAATCAAGAAGCCGTCTGCGTATTCCGCTAAATCACGAACTTGTTGATGCGTATAAATGCCAGATTCTGAGATTACTGTTGCGTTAGGAGCCAGTTCGCGAATGGTCGGTGCCAGTTCTTTAGTACGATTCAAATCAGTACTTAGGTCGCGAAGGTTACGGTTATTAATGCCGATAACGCGTGCGCCTAGCTTAACGGCACGATGAAGCTCTTCTTCGTTGCTGACTTCGGTCAAGATACCCATGTTCAGGCTGTGCGCCGCTTCCTCTAGCGCTTTGTACTCTTCGTCATTAAGGACAGAAAGCATCAGTAGCACGGCATCAGCACTGTAATGACGTGCTAGGTAAACTTGGTAGGTATCTACCATGAAGTCTTTGCACAGAACCGGTTGTTTGACTTGACCGCGCACTTGAGGAAGAAAGTCAAAGTTACCTTGGAAGTACTTCTCGTCTGTTAGGACTGAAATCGCATCTGCGTGGTTGTTGTAAACCGACGCAATGTAATCCAAGTCGAAGTGATCACGAATCAAACCTTTAGAAGGAGATGCCTTCTTACATTCTGTGATGAATGCCGTCTTTTCGCCACTCAGAGCATCGTAGAAGCTGCGGTCCGATGGCAGTAAATCAGACTGAAATGTGCTTAGCGGCTGAGACACCTTACGGTCTGCTACCCACTGATATTTGTCGCGGACAATTTTCGCCAGTACTTCTGCCATTTCTGCTTCTTTCTTAGAAACGTGTTCAGACAGGTTGTCAGCTTGCTGAGTGTTGAAGTCAGTCATCTTCTGCAATTCCTTAAGCGTGTGCGGCAAGTTGTTGTACCAATTGGTACGCCTTGCCTGAATTCATTGCCTCAATCGCTTGTTGCGTGTTGGCTTTTAAATCTTCGTGGCCGAATAGACGCATGAGCAGAGCAACGTTCACCGCCACTGCGCCCAATTGTGCGTCTGTACCTTTACCCGTCAGAATATTGGTAATGATCGCTTTGTTTTCTTCAGGATCGCCACCTTTGATTGCTTCTAGTGGGTGCGCTTCTAGACCGAAGTCTGCAGGCGTTAATTTGTATTCTGTGATCTTACCGTCTTTGATTTCAGCAACGGTTGTTTCGCCGTGAATCGCCACTTCATCCAAACCACTGCCGTGTACTACAGCGGCGCGCTTCATACCCATTTGTAGCATGGTTTCTGCGATAGGACGAACCAGTTCTTCACTGTAAACGCCCATCAATTCGATGTTAGGACGAGCAGGGTTAATCAGTGGGCCAAGAATGTTAAAGATAGTGCGTGTTTTCATGGTTTGACGCACTGGCATCGCATGTCGCACACCACCGTGGTACTGAGGTGCAAATAGGAAAGCAACACCGATATTGTCTACCGCTTTGCGCGTATCGTCTGCGCTCATAGCTAGGTTGATACCAAATGAATCAAGAAGGTCAGAAGAACCCGATTTGCTCGAAACGCTGCGGTTACCGTGTTTCGCTACTTTTAGACCACATGCTGCAGCAACAAACGCCGCAGTGGTTGAAATGTTGATGGTGTTGTGACCGTCGCCGCCAGTACCTACGATATCTGCGAAATCATAATCTGGACGAGGGAATGGGTTTGCATTTGCCAGCAGCGCTTTTGCCGCGCCTGCTATTTCATCCGGTGTCTCGCCTTTGATTTTTAGTGCAGTCAGTGCTGATGCCATCAAAATTGGGTCTAGTTCCCCACGGATAATGATGTCGAATAGCTGTTGGCTCTCTTCCTGAGTAAGCGATTCTTGCTCGTACAGTTTGGTAATAATAGGGTTGATGATTGCTTCCATATTTCCTCTCCTAAATTTCTTATGTGCCAAGTGCTTTTTACGCAGTGAGTGGGTTCGCTGAAGTTTGTTCTTCTAGTGCCCATTCAATGGCATTGGCCAACAGTGTTGCTCCGTAGGTCGTCATAATAGATTCCGGGTGGAACTGGAACCCGCAAACTTTATCTTCTTCATGTACAACAGACATGACCAAGTCATCCACTTCTGCTGTGATGGTTAGGCTCTCAGGAACCTTGGTCGCAACCAGCGAGTGGTAACGTGCAATTGCAAGTGGTGATGGTAGGTTTTGGTAAATCGCATGGTTTTGGTGCTCCATCATAGAGACCTTACCGTGAATGATTTCGCCCGCGCCAGCAACAGTACCGCCGTACGCTTCAACAATTGCTTGATGACCAAGACAAATGCCGATCATCGGTACTTTGCCTTTCATACGTTGGATAAGCTCTGGCATTGAGCCTGCCTCTGACGGTGCACCAGGACCTGGTGACAGCAGAACCACCGGGTTTTCAAGCTCGTTTATCGCTTGTTCAATGGTTTCTGCTGGAATGTTGTTTCGGTAAATCTTGACTGAGTGACCTAGCGAGCGGAATTGATCCACAAGGTTGTAGGTGAACGAGTCAAAGTTGTCGATAAAAATGATATTAGCCATCTCTGAACCCTATTCCTTATTGTGACTTATGCGCTGCTTGGATAGCAGAGATTACCGCTTGTGCTTTGCCGCGCGTTTCGTCTGCTTCCGCTTGCGGATCAGAGTCGAACACTACGCCTGCACCAGCTTGAACTTGAGCAATGCCGTTCTCAACGTACGCTGAGCGGATCACGATACAAGTATCTAATGTTCCTTCGCCGGTAAGGTAACCCACAGCACCGCCGTAGCTACCGCGTCGTGCGCCTTCTACATCGCGAATCAACTGCATTGCACGAATCTTAGGTGCACCAGTTAGCGTGCCCATGTTCATACAAGCTTGGTATGCGTGTAGCGCGTCTAGGTCTTCACGCAGTTGACCAACTACACGAGATACCAAGTGCATTACGTGGCTGTAACGGTCGACTTTTAGAAGGTCTGCTACGTGGCGAGTGCCAGCTTGAGCAATACGAGCGACGTCGTTACGTGCTAAGTCAACCAACATCATGTGTTCTGCGTTTTCTTTCATGTCGGTACGCAGTTCAAGTTCGATGCGGCTATCTAGGTCGAAATCAATCTCGCCGTTAGGGCGCTTACCGCGGCGACGAGTGCCTGCGATTGGGTAGATTTCAATTTGGTTGGTATCGGTTTCATACTTAAGCGCGCTTTCTGGTGATGCGCCAAACAGAGTGAACAGCTCATCTTGCATGTAAAACATGTAAGGGCTTGGGTTACTTTGTTTCAGTTCTTTGTAAGCCGCGAGTGGAGAAGGGCAAGGTAGAGTGAATCTACGAGACGGTACAACTTGGAATACATCGCCTTTCACTACGAACTCTTTTAAGTCGCGAACGGTTTGGCAGAAGTCTGCATCAGACACGCTAGGTTCTACCGTTACATCTGTTATTTGCTCTGCACTCGGCAACAGTTTTGGCGCTGCACACTGGACGCTAATTTCTGCAATACGAGTCTCTAACGTTGTTTTCTCTGAACCATCAACAAACAACGTCGCTTGAAGCTGGCAAGATTCCGTTTGATGGTCGACAACAAGTAGTGTTTCCGCGACGTAGAAAACGTAATCTGGACACTGATTTGTTACTTCGGCATTACCAAGCGGCTCAAAGTTTGCGACTAAGTCGTAGGCAAACAGACCACCAAGGAAAATTGCGTGTTTGTCTTGCTGTGAAATATCAAAACTATGCTGAACCAAACGCAGCGCATCGAAAGAAGAGGCTTCACGTAGGCGAGAGTCTTCATCTAACGTGTCGCATGGCTGGTTAAACTGCAAAGTTAGCGTTTCGCCATCGAACTTGCTCTCAACGTCACCACGGATGTTCTGGTTTAGGTGAGACAGTAGGTTTTTACCGTTATTGGTCAAGGCGTGCATGCTAACGGTATGGCCGAAGCAAACAATGCGAACCGCTGAATCTACGATCAGCAGGGATTTTAAATTTTGCTTTGAATCGATCTCAGCAGATTCCAGCAATAGGCTGTCAGTTTTGTTCTCACATAGTGTGTGGAACAAGCGAGTCGGGTCTTGAGTATAAGGGACGGAAGCCGTTAGCACTTCAAGCTGTCCAAGTTTCTTAATTTCAATGGCCTTGTTCACAAGACCTCCTTGTAGCTGTTTAAATCTTCCTGCCGTACATAGTCGCATAAAGCAAACGTTCTCCCAATCTAGAGTTGGCTATATTCGATTAATGTTTAGGCAGTTGAATGTGAAATGAGCAACAAAACAAAAAAGCCCGCTTAAGTAGCGGGCTTTACAACGTTTGGTTCTATAAACTAGAAGTATACGTTTGCCCACCAAGAACTAGTCCAAGTGCGCCACCAAGCAAGATCTGATGAGTTTGCCTTATTAAGACAAACCGCAACTTTCGCTTTTTGGTTTTGGTTAAATTCTTGTAACATGGTGAACCTTAAATTACGTACTTTGTATTTGTGTACTAGTTAACTAGTGCGAGAGTAAAAAGTCAACCCCAAAACGGCATTAAAACGATAAAAATATGAGAATTGATTTACATAGTCACACCACTGCATCGGACGGTCGGTTAGAGCCTAAAGATTTAGTGGAAAGGGCGCTGAGTTTTGATATCGAGGTTTTGGCGATCACTGATCACGATACGGTTGACGGTTTGGCGTTAGCTAAGCAATACGTTCAAGATAATAATTTGCCGATAAAAATCATCAATGGCATTGAGATATCGACCGTCTGGAAAAACAAAGACATTCATATTGTCGGCCTGAATATCGATCCGGAAAATGAACAATTATCTGCCCTCATAGAACAGCAGAAGCAGCATCGCATAACACGATCTGAGTTAATTGCAGAGCGACTACAAAAAGCAACTCGAGTAGGTGTGCTTGAAGAGGTAAGGCAAATCGCCGGTGATGCTCCAGTGACAAGAGCGCATTTCGCGAAATGGTTGGTAGATAATGGTTACGCAAAAACCATGCAAATGGTGTTTAAAAAATACCTAACGCGTAATAACCCAGGTTATGTACCACCGAATTGGTGTTCGATGAAGGATGCGGTTGATGCTATCCATGCGGCTGGTGGAATGGCGGTATTAGCGCATCCTGGTAGATATAAGTTGACAGCGAAGTGGATTAAGCGTCTTCTAGCAGCGTTTGTCGAAGCGGGTGGTGATGCGATGGAAGTTGCACAGCCACAGCAAGCGCAACAAGAAAGGCGCAACTTGGCTGATTATGCTATACAATACAAACTATTAGCCTCTCAAGGCAGTGATTTTCACTACCCATCACCGTGGATGGAGCTAGGAAGGAACCTATGGTTGCCTGCTGGCGTCGAACCAGTTTGGAAAGATTGGGGAATAGATCCTTCGTTGAATAATACTCAGTAATACGAAGTCGAGAACCCATAAAAATATAGAGCCGAGAGGCTCGATAATGAGGAATTACAATGAGCCAGTTTTTTTACGTTCACCCAGAAAACCCACAGGCTCGCTTGATTAATCAAGCAGTAGCAATCATTCGTAACGGCGGCGTTGTGGTTTACCCTACTGATTCAGGGTACGCACTTGGCTGTCAGTTGGAGAACAAACAGGCACTGGAACGAATCTGTCAGATTCGTCGTCTGGATGATAAGCATAACTTTACTTTACTGTGTCGTGATTTGTCGGAGCTTTCTCTCTATGCGCGAGTGGATAACTCTGCATTCCGACTGCTGAAAAATAACACACCAGGTCCTTACACCTTCATCTTCAAAGGCACAAAAGAGGTGCCGCGTCGTTTGATGAATGCAAAACGTAAGACCATCGGTATCCGTGTTCCAGACAATCAAATTGCCTTGGACTTGTTGGAAGCATTAGGTGAGCCGATGATGTCTACGTCGTTGATTCTACCTGGCAGTGACGTAACAGAATCTGATCCAGAGGATATTCGCGATAAACTAGAACATGCGGTTGATGTGATTCTTAATGGCGGTTACCTAGGTGAACAACCTACGACTGTAATTGACTTTAGCGAAGGTGAACCTGTTGTGGTTCGTTTGGGATCTGGTGACCCTGCACCATTCGAATAGTAGACGCACACCACCGTCAAACAAAATAGGAGGCATCGCGCCTCCTATTTTAGTTGTCATATCGAATATCTCATTGAACTTAACTGATTGAGGTTAAGCGAAATCGAAAATGTCGATACCATTTTGTTCTGCATAGTTGATGTATGCAGAGCTCACACCGTTTAGTGTCACTTCAACATTGTATTCATCACTTGAGAATACTGCCCAGCCACATTCATTGTAAGATAAAGTCAGATCATCCGCTGAATCCAAGAACGTATCTCGAATGCCATCGTTATCAGTGTCTCGGCCCATATCAAAGACAAGTTTGTCATGGAAAATATTAAAATCGACAATGTCGGCTTTGACATCAATATCGTTGGAAGATACTGGCTGATCAGGTACACCAATAGCCAGGCGGTTTGTAAGCACGAAGGTGTCGTCTCCACAGCCACCGCTCAGTACTGATTCACCATCACCAACAACGAGTGTGTCGTTACCCCAGCCACCACTCAAGTAGTTGTTGCCTGAATAATCAAAAATTGTGTCGTCGCCACAGCCACCAAAGAGTTTGTCGTTTCCTAATCCGCCGGATAGGAAATCGTTTCCAAAGCCGCCAGAAACAAAGTCGTTACCTCGGCCACCAAGCAAGGTATCGTCTCCCCAGCCACCGAAGACAATATCATTACCTCCGTATCCTACAAACTTATCATCACCACAGAAGCCGAAGAAAATATCGGTTGTTTCAGAGCCTTTTGTGCCTGTCATATCGTCATCTTGAGATGTCCCAAAAATCCAATTTAGGTCGAGATTTAGCATAGACATTGTTCTATTCCTTTTTGTCTGATTTATGCCAATCGCCGAGAGTGCAGAGCGAACCTAGTGAGTCAGAGTACACGATAGCATTAGTGTTATTTTTGATGTGAACTAATGACTTAAAGACAATTTTTGTCTTGTTACCCACGACCTTGCTTTGCTATGAGCGCTCATTGTCTGCGGTGATTGGTATTACTTAGCAGCAAACAGGGACGGCTTATTTTTCGTTGCTTTCTAGCAATACGAACAGTAAACACACCCCAAGTGGTTATTGTTGTAACCCTGACAATTTTATCAGGTACCGCGTGGTTAAAGTGGTTCAGGAAGACCGATATTAGTGGGATTCTCGTTGAGCAATGCCTGCTTTAAGTAGTAAAAAAGTTGCAGAATAGGACAAATATTTCGGTCATTTTTGAAGTGAATTTTGGTGTGGAGAATGGCGCCGATTTAGCTTACATTAACTAAGAAAGTTACGTATAATGTCCGACCGAAAAATCCCACTGAAATGGGTAAATAGCAAAATACAGACCAATCCTGGTCTAGACGTCTGTGAAGACGACACATAGGTAGATAAATGAGCGAAAAGTTACAAAAAGTATTAGCACGTGCTGGTCACGGTTCTCGTCGTGAGATTGAATCGTTAATTAAATCTGGTCGCGTTAGCGTGAACGGTGTAGTCGCTAAGCTTGGTGAAAGACTTGAAGACGAGAGCAGCGTAGTTCGTATCGATGGTCACATTGTCTCTGCAAAGATTCAAGAAGAAGTGATTTGTCGTGTACTTGCGTACTACAAACCTGAGGGTGAACTGTGTACTCGTCACGATCCAGAAGGTCGTCGTACTGTTTTTGATCGTCTGCCAAAAATTCGTGGCTCTCGTTGGATTTCAGTTGGTCGTCTGGATGCGAACACTTCTGGTCTTCTACTTTTCACAACGGATGGTGAACTGGCGAACCGCTTAATGCACCCAAGCCGCCAAGTTGAACGTGAATACCTAGTACGTGTGTTCGGTGAAGTAACTGAACAGAAAGTTCGTAATCTAGTAAAAGGTGTTGAACTGGAAGACGGTTTAGCTCGCTTTGAAGATGTTGTTTACGCGGGTGGTGAAGGCATGAACCACACGTTTTACGTTGTTATCAACGAAGGTCGTAACCGCGAAGTTCGTCGACTATGGGAATCGCAAGAGTGTACCGTTAGCCGTCTGAAACGTGTTCGTTACGGCGACATCTTCTTAGACAAGAAACTGCCTCGTGGCGGTTGGATGGAGCTTGACCTGAAAGAAGTAAACTACTTGCGTGAGCTTGTAGAGCTTCGTCCAGAGAAAGAAACCATGCTTGATCTGAACAAAGACAACACGTCACGCAAACGTGAGCGTGCACGCAGCCAAAAAATTCGTCGCGCAGTTAAGCGCCATGAAGAGCGTGTTAACACACCAAAAGGTCGCAGCAACAACCCTTCTCGTCGTAAGCCGAAGAAGACTGCTGGTGACCAAGGCGCACGCAACAAGCATCGTTAATCGATAGCAAAACATCAGAAAGGCTTGCCAATTCGGCAAGCCTTTTTCTTATCTGTTACATAACAAAAGGATCTAAAGCCGATATAGAGCAGGGTGTTTTGGATAAACAAATATCTCAGCTAAACAAAAACAGCAGATAAAAAAATACCAGCACTAGGCTGGTATCTTTGTTCATGATGAAGAAACGTTAATCGCGTTTCCAAAGCATATGGCAGAACTTATGTTCAGGGTCTCGGCTGATTAGCATACGAGCAAATACGTCATCAAGAACGTCATTTTCCTCATTTACTAGGCCGATACGAACCTCTGCATATACTTCTTTGTCGATCTCGAAGCCAACATGTTCAACCCAGTCATCACCGGTTTCAACAAGTTCTGCGGCACCACGATCTTCAAATTGCGCAGTAAACAGAATCACGTCAGCAGGCTCTAGGTTATCTGGAGCCATCTCAAGGAAAATGTCGTACGCTGCGTCGATGACGTCGTCGTAAGAAAACAAATCAGACATGCTTATGCTCGGCTCATGTATTTACGTTCAGCTGTGTTAATGATAACACGGTCACCAGTTGCAATGTACTCAGGAACCTGGATGACAAGACCTGAAGCGAAGCGTGCTGGTTTAGTACGAGCAGATGCAGAAGCACCTTTGATTGAAGGGTCAGTTTCTTCAATCACTAGCTCAACAGAAGATGGTAGTTCAATACCCACTGCAGCACCGTTAACAAGGATAATGTGGATACCTTGTGTATCTTCGTTGATGAACAGCATGTCGTCTTCAACTTCATTGTGCTTGAATGTGTATTGTGAGTAGTCTTCGTTATCCATGAAGATGTGCTCATCTCCGTCAGCGTATGAGTACACAACTGCACGTTTGTTCATTTCTACCGTTTCAACAACGTCATCAGACTTGTAACGCTCATCTACACGTGCGCCCGTGTTTAGATCTGTACAACGCATTTTGTAGATTTTAGCGCCGCCACGACCGCCAGGAGTCGTTACTTCGATGTCTTTAACTAGAAGAGTTTTACCATTAGACTCGATTGCGAAGCCTTTTTTGATTTCACTTGCCTTTGGCATTGTATATTCCTATTCATACTTATTAAGCAAAACTCGGTGATTATAGCGCTAAGTTAGCCGCCTAGCATTAAAATTCATTGCAGAAATTTGTTGTTACTCCCATGACTAAACACCTGAATGGACTTGATTCAGTGAGTCGGCTAAGAGAACATATAGTCCAACTTCTTGAACCATCTGAGAACACGTTTTAAGTCATGTCTCTGCCTGTTATCGATCCTAAACAACCATTTCAACCAGAGTTTGCGCCTTTAATTAGGGAAGTCACCGCTTGTCTCAAAGGTGGACTGGGGCAAAACTTACACAGCGTTTATGTATACGGTAGTGTTGCTCGCAAAACAGCGATCGTTGGGAAGTCGAACTTAGACTTGGTTGTCGTTACTCAATCATCCTTTGAGCACAATCGCGCGACTTTGCTCAACACAATTAAGTGGCGTGCGCAGCAGAGTTACCCTCACGTTAATGGTGTATCGGTCCGTACAGCCTTAGTGAGCGAAGTGGCTAATTTAGATAGTATTTTTACTTGGGGCTTTATGCTTAAGCATTGCTGTGTCTGTGTTTATGGTGATGATCTAGCAGACTGCTTCGGTGATTACGTCCCAAGTTGGGAAATTGCTAAGCACTGGAATATGGATGTGGAAGATTGGATTACGGTGTATCGCAAAAAAATCGTACAAGCGAAGACGATAGAAGAGCAGGTGGCCGCCCAGCGCGTGATTGCAAAAAAGTTACTAAGAGCGTCATACTCTTTGGTGATGTATCGAGATAAACGTTGGTTTGATGACCCTATACAATGTGGCAAGGTATTCTTAACTTATCATCCTGAAAAGCAGCTTGAGATCGAGCGGCTAGAAATTTTACTTTCTGGCCGGGGTATTCCCAAGCGTTCTGTTATCGGGCTAATTGATGCGTTTGGTGATTGGTTAGTCAAACAGTACCAGAAAACAGAGTTTCGTATCGGCTAAAACAACCCCATTTGTGGCGCTGAAAGCCTGTCAAAGTCCGTCCCAATGAAAGGGAGAATCGCATCCGCAACGGGTTTGAGTTGTTTATCAATGTAATGTTGATAATCAATCGGGCTATTGAGGTACTCATAAGGTTCAGGGCCGTTCACGGTAATAATGTATTCAATTCGCCCTTTGTTTTGATACTGTAATGGGCGGCCAAGCTTGGCATTTATCTCATCGGCTAAACGAGCTGCACGCACTTGTGGCGGGACGTTCTTCTGATACTCATGCAGTTTTCTTCGCAGTCGCTTTTGATACACCAACTGTTCATCAAATTCACCGTTGTTAGTTTTCTCAACCATCTCTCGGACATAGTCGCTTGGATCTTCACCATGGAAAATCATGCTATAGAGTGTATTTTGAAATTTCTGTGCTAACGAGGTCCAGTCAGTACGGGCACTTTCTAACCCTTTAAATACAATCCGTTCTTGCTTTCCTTCACCGATTAAACCCGCATAGCGCTTTTTCGAGCCAGTTTCTGCGCCACGAATCGTTGGCATAAGGAATCTGCGATAATGGGTTTCATACTCGATTTCCAACATAGATGTTAGGTTGTACTCAGAACGCAGGTGTTCTTGCCACCAAGAGTTGATGTAATCAACTAGTTGATTTCCAACAGCGTCAGCTTCTACTTGACTGTATGGTCGATTCAACGACACGAATGTGGAATCCGTATCGCCGTAAATCACTTGATATCCTTGCTCCTCAATCAGCACCTTAGTTTGCTTCATGATTTCATGTCCGCGCATGGTAATACTAGAAGCTAACCGAGTATCAAAGAAACGACATCCCGATGAGCCCAGTACGCCATAAAAGGAGTTCATGATGATTTTGATTGCCTGAGAAAAAGCTTTTTCATTGTTCTTCTTTGCCACATCACGTGCTGCCCAAAGCTTTTCAATCATTTCTGGTAAAAAGTGTTTCGTACGATGGAACTGCCCACCGCGAAAGCCAGGTACAGCCTGATTTTCTTCTTTTCCAATATCGAGCAATAACCCCTCAACTAAACCCATAGGATCAATCAAGAAAGAGCGAATAATCGATGGATATAGACTCTTAAAATCCAATACTAAAACAGAATCATATAGGTTAGGGATGGAGTCCATCACGTAACCGCCGGGGCTGGCAATCCAATTTTCAGGGTGTAGGTTCGGAGCAACGTAGCCTGCTCGGTGTACCTGAGGCATGTATAGGTTTGTGAATGCTGCAACCGAACCGCCGACACGATCCAGTTCGACACCAGTGAGACGAGAGCGCTCTATTGCAAAGTCGAGCAGGTGAGTGTGATTGAAAATCTTATTCACTAACATGCAGTCTTGTAAATTATATTTAGCCAGCGATGGTTTGTCGGAGCGGTACATACGATTGATCTCATCCATGCGGTCATGAACGTTGTGGATTTCTTTCCCTTCCCCTAAGAGTTCTTGAGATACAGACTCTAATGACCAAGACCGAAAGTGATAAGTCGCCGTTTTTAACGTATCGATACCGTCCATTACAACTCGCCCTGGAATGGAAATAAACCCTTGTTGGCTTTGAGATGAACTTCTGAAAAAGCTGGCTTGGTCTGCTCTACCAAGCATTAGCTTCATGTTGTGCCATTCTGCTCGTTTGTGTAGCAGACGAAAGTCAAAATCAATGACGTTCCAACCGACAATGACATCGGGGTCGAATTGTTTAAACCAAACGATGAGTGCTTCTAGAAGCGCTTTTTCATCCTTAACCCACTGTATCGGTGTCTCCGAAGGTTCTGGTTCTCCGATCATGATAACGCGGGAATCCATGACGCTGTCTAATCCGATTGAGTAAAGAATGCCTTTCTCAGAGCATTCTAGATCTAACGAGACAACGTTTAACTTCGGCTCATATTGCCCCGCACGGCATTTTGCGCTCTGGACGCGTTGGTAGCCATTGGTGCGAGTCACATTGCCTGTAAACTCGATACTGCCTTTGATAAAACGCTCCATTAGGTAGCGATCGGCGAGGCGAATATCACTTTCATACGTAGTGATATCTTTTTGAGCGAATGTGTCTTTGAGTGCGAGAGCGTCTCTGGTTACATTGGTATAGCAGGCAGCAAGAGGCGTATGTTCAAACGTTTTGAGATCCAAAAGGCGGATGTCGACGAATATGTTTTTTTCTCGTGCGAGTGTTTTTGCTTGCTCTGAGTGTTTCTGAGCGATGAAAAATACTGGCTTCTCACCATTAATAATTAACTGAGTAGGACCTGCTTCTGTCGAAAGCCACAGCTCGATTTGAGTTTGACCTTTGATGTCTCGTGCCTGTCGAGTTAGCAGGAAGCCTTGTTGAATATTCAAATGTGAGAAACCTTAGAAAACTTGAAGAACGTTAGTTTAACACTAAGAACTGTAAAAATAACCAGTAAAGAAAGCGTCTCAAATTTTTGCTGGAATTAGTGATTACAAGTTAGTCTTTGGTGCAAGAGGGACAGTGTCATTTTAAGTTATAGCGTGTTTCTCTGGGCAATATGAAACCTAGTTACTTGATTTATTGTACTTAATGTTGTTAATTGTCTTTTCTTAGATTTCGGTTCTGCTCATCACGCTCTAAAATAATAGAGTGGTTTATGAATAAGTTCTTGCTAAAGTTTGCGTTTCAGCACATATTCATAGAAAGCAATTTTTTGTCGATTACGTTAGTATATAGGCAGTCATACTGATATCCACATTTAACAAATAATGGTTATGTGGGTGCAGAACCAATACAAAGTGTGGAGATACAAGTTTGATAAATGTTTTCCTTGTAGATGATCACGAGCTGGTTCGCACAGGGATACGACGTATTATTGAAGACGTCCGTGGAATGAACGTAGCAGGAGAAGCTGACAGCGGTGAAGATGCAGTAAAATGGTGTCGCAGTAATCATGCTGACGTCGTTTTAATGGACATGAACATGCCAGGAATTGGCGGCTTGGAAGCCACTAAAAAAATTCTTCGCGTGAATCCTGATGTGAAAATCATCGTACTTACCGTTCATACAGAAAACCCGTTTCCAACCAAGGTGATGCAGGCAGGTGCGTCTGGTTATTTAACCAAAGGTGCTGGCCCTGACGAAATGGTGAATGCGATTCGTGTAGTTAATAGTGGGCAGCGTTACATCTCGCCAGAGATTGCGCAGCAGATGGCATTGAGTCAATTTTCTCCAGCCTCTGAGAACCCTTTTAAAGACTTATCCGAACGTGAATTGCAGATCATGCTTATGATCACCAAAGGCCAAAAGGTAACGGATATTTCTGAGCAACTTAATTTAAGTCCAAAGACAGTCAACAGCTATCGCTACCGACTCTTTAGTAAATTGGACATTAATGGTGACGTTGAGTTAACTCACTTAGCGATTCGCCACGGAATGCTGGACACCGAGACCCTTTAGCGTGAATCCTCCCTTCGATTCGGCTTCCTTTCTCAAGACAGTAACTCATCAGCCCGGCGTTTACAGAATGTACAACGCCGAAGCTGTTGTAATCTACGTAGGTAAAGCCAAAGACCTTAAAAAGCGCCTTTCAAGCTACTTTCGAAAAAAAGTAGACAGTGAGAAAACTCGCGCGCTTGTCAGTAATATCGCCAAAATAGACGTCACGGTGACTCACACTGAGACAGAAGCGCTGATCTTAGAGCATAACTACATCAAGCAGTATTTACCGAAATACAATGTGTTGCTGCGAGATGATAAGTCTTACCCTTATATCTTTATTAGCGGTCATAAGCACCCACGGCTTTCTATCCACCGTGGCGCCAAGAAGCGCAAAGGTGAATATTTTGGCCCCTACCCAGATTCTGGTGCAGTAAGAGAAACATTGCATTTGCTGCAAAAGATATTTCCTGTGCGCCAGTGTGAAGACACTGTCTATTCCAACCGAACGCGCCCATGTTTGATGTACCAAATTGGTCGCTGTGCAGGACCATGCGTTAATACCATCATTTCTGATGAAGAATATGCAGAGTTGGTTGGCTTTGTGCGCATGTTTTTGCAAGGCAAAGATCAGCAAGTACTCAAACAACTGATCGAGAAAATGGAAGTTGCCAGTCAGCAATTGCGCTTTGAAGATGCCGCTAAATTTCGCGATCAAATCCAAGCGATTAGGCGTGTTCAAGAGCAGCAGTACGTCTCAGAAGACAGCATGGATGATATGGATGTACTCGGGTTTGCTCAGGAGAATGGTATCGCGTGTATCCATATCCTGATGATACGCCAAGGCAAAGTGCTTGGTAGCCGTAGCCATTTTCCGAAAATCCCACAAAATACAAGCCAGCAGGAAGTGTTCGATAGTTTTCTGACTCAATATTATTTGAGCCATAACGAAGCACGTACAATTCCTTCTCGTATTATTTTGAATCAAGAGTTGGCAGAAGATATTGCGCCAATACAGAAAGCGTTAAGTGAAGTGGCAGGGCGTAAGGTTCATTTTCATACGTCGCCAACTGGCTCTCGAGCAAGGTATCTCAAGCTTTCGAACACGAATGCACTAACGGCGATTACCACCAAAATCAATCACAAGATGACGATTAATCAGCGTTTTCATGCGCTTCGCGAAACATTGAAGTTGGAGTCTATAGCTCGAATGGAATGTTTTGATATCTCCCATACGATGGGGGAAAGCACGATTGCCTCATGTGTTGTGTTCAACAACGAAGGCCCCGTAAAGCAAGAGTATCGTCGCTACAACATTACTGGGATTACCGGTGGTGATGATTACGCAGCAATGGGACAAGCGTTGGAGCGCCGTTATTCGAAGCAATTGGACGTAGAGAAAATTCCCGACATCATCTTTATCGATGGCGGTAAAGGTCAGTTAAATCGTGCGCATGACATCATTTCGCAGTACTGGGGGGATTGGCCAAAGCGTCCTATCATGATTGGTATTGCAAAAGGCGTTACTCGCAAACCAGGTTTAGAAACGCTGATTACAGTCGATGGGGACGAGTTTCATTTACCAAGCGATGCTCCTGCGCTGCATCTTATTCAACATATTCGTGATGAAAGCCATAACCATGCTATAGCGGGGCACCGTGCTAAGCGAGGTAAAACTAGACGTACGAGTGCACTCGAAGGGATTGAGGGAATCGGCCCTAAACGACGTCAGGCGTTACTCAAGTACATGGGTGGGTTACAAGAACTTAAACGTGCAAGTGTCGAAGAAATCGCCAAAGTACCGGGAATAAGTCACTCTTTAGCAGAAATTATTTTCCAAGCATTGAAACAATAAGGAAAATCGCGCAACATTAAGCCGCAATGTGTAAGAGAATAATAAAATGCGTTTGAATATCCCGAACATTCTGTCTCTTCTTAGACTGTTCCTAATCCCTGTTTTTGTGGTTGTCTTTTATCTACCTTATTCATGGGCACCGTTTGCAGCAGCAATGGTGTTTTGGGTAGCGGGTTTTACTGACTGGCTTGACGGCATGTTGGCCCGTAAACTTGGCCAAACTTCTCGTTTTGGCGCGTTTATTGATCCTGTCGCTGATAAAGTGCTAGTGGCAACGGCATTGATTTTAATCACGGAACATTATCATTCAATTTGGGTGACCATTCCTGCGGTAACGATGATTGCGCGAGAAATCATTATCTCAGCATTGCGAGAATGGATGGCTGAAATCGGTAAGCGAGCGAGTGTTGCGGTATCTTGGGTTGGCAAAGTAAAAACTGTTTCGCAAATGTTCGCCTTATGGGTGTTGATATGGCGTTACGATGAATGGATGGTTTGGCTAGGCTTTGCGGCCTTGTATGTGGCAACTTTCTTGACATATTGGTCAATGATTCAATATTTAGCTGCTGCGAAAGACGATCTGTTGAATGAAGAGCACCATTAAATTCTGATGTTAGAAAGCAGGCTTAGTAGCCTGCTTTTTTGTATCTAAGGCAATCTACAGCATTTTTTGCTTCTCTCGCTTTTCAATGCTTGTTAACGGCCATGCTTGCAACTTGTATCTGGGGCTTTTGCTTCGATAGAGTTCCATTTGTGATCTAAGTCTTGTTTTTGTCCTTGGAGAGTCTTAGAGAGGCGAGTCTTCTGATTATTAATACTTCAATGCACGCAACGCACGGCCAGCAGTGTAAGGCGTAGCCAAAGTTTTATGATAAACAAGTGTATTTAAGCGATTTTTAGTATTAAAACTAAGCAATCCATCGTCTTTCGCACAAATTCTAGTCAAACGATTTAAAAAAATAAAAATAGTGTTGACTCGATCGCTCGAATCCGTAGAATGCATCCCGTACCCAAGAGAGCACGGCTCGAAAGGGTGGTGAAAAAGCTTAGCTTTATTCACAAATGAGGCGCCTTGGCAGAGTGGCTATGCAGCGGATTGCAAATCCGTGGACCTCGGTTCGACTCCGGGAGGCGCCTCCATT